>NZ_FOZY01000014.1:0-158388 GCF_900116245.1 Methylobacterium sp. yr668
GCCGGCGGCGTGTTCTACGGCAACCTCCTGCCCCCGAACGGCACCGCCTACCTCAACGGCGCCGCCGCCAAGACCGAGTTCGCCGTCGTCCGCGCCGGCCTGAACTACAAGTTCGGCTCCTACTGAGACCGGATGCCGGAGCCGGCTCTGCCGGCTCCGCGCTCCCGAAGGGCCCGGCCGCAAGGCCGGGCCCTTTCGCGTTTCGGGACAGCGAACCGACCTCGGCGGGTGCGACAGGGAGAGCCGGAACCGCGCGGGCCGCCCGCGATTGAGACCGCGGCGCCCCTCAGTGACCCGGACAGGGCCTTCCACGCAGGGACCGGGCGCGCGGAGCGATCAGCCATGCGAAGCCGAATCCTTCTCCTGTCGCTCGCGGCCCTCGGCCTCGCGAACGCGCCGGCCTCCGCGCAGGACGCCAGCGTGATCGGCAAGGACACGATCCTGCCGGCCACGGGACCGGGAACCTCGACGGACGGCAAGGGGGGCGGGCGGCTGACGGAGGCGGCGAGCGCCGAGGACGCGGCCAAGCGTCAGGGGCTCAAGCCCGTCACCTTCCTGACCACGAAGATGATCGGCGTGACGGTGCGCAACGCCGCCGGCGACAGCGTCGGCAAGATCGAGGATCTGCTCATCGCCGACGGCGGGACGCTCAAGGCCGTCGTGATCGACGTCGGCGGCTTCCTCGGCCTCGGCAGCAAGCTCATCGCGGTCGAGCCGGGCGCCCTCGTGCTGCGTCCCGGCGGCGACCGCTTCTCGGCAGTCCTCAACATGGGCAAGGACACGGTGGCGGCGGCCCAGCCCTTCGACCCGGTCAAGGTGATCGCGCCGCCCCGATAAGGCGCGACCGAAACCCGTCACCCGTCTTTGCGAGCGCAACGAAGCGATCCAGGGCAGCGCGACTTCGGTGAACGTGGCGCTGCTGGGTTGCTTCGCTCCGCTCGCAATGACGGCGCGGCGCCATCGACCGACGCGGCGCGGCCGCGCCGGCGCTCCGGCATCAGATGTCGAGGTCGGCGCCCTCTGCGAAGGCCGCGCGCTCGCTGATGAAAGCGAAGCGCGCCTCGGGCTTGTTGCCCATCAGGCGCTCGACCGTGTCGCCGGTCGATTCCCGGGCCTCATCCAGGACCGCGACGCGCAGCAATGTGCGCTTCTTCGGATCCATGGTGGTCTCCTTGAGCTGGGCCGGCATCATCTCGCCGAGACCCTTGAAGCGCCCGATCTCGACCTTGCCGCCCTTGAACACCGTCTTGACGATCCGCTCCCGATCCGCGTCGTCCCGGGCATAGGCCACCTTCGAGCCCTGCTGCAGCCGATAGAGCGGCGGGATCGCGAGGTAGAGGTGGCCGCGGTCGATCAGCCTCGGCATCTGGCGGTAGAAGAAGGTGATCAGCAGCGAGGCGATGTGGGCGCCGTCGACGTCGGCGTCCGTCATGATGATCACCTTCTCGTAGCGCAGGTCCGCCTCGCGGAAGGCCGAACCGGTGCCGCAGCCGAGCGCCAGGGTGAGATCCGAGATCAGCTGGTTGGCGCCGAGCTTGTCGCGCGAGGCCGAGGCGACGTTCAGGATCTTGCCGCGCAGCGGCAGGATCGCCTGGGTCGCCCGGTCCCGGGCCTGCTTGGCCGAGCCGCCGGCCGAGTCGCCCTCAACGATGAAGATCTCCGAGCCCGCGGTGCCGGCCGCCGAGCAGTCGGCGAGCTTGCCGGGCAGGCGGAGCTTGCGGGTCGCGCTCTTGCGGGCGACCTCCTTCTCCTGGCGGCGGCGCAGGCGCTCCTCGGCCCGGTCGATCACCCAGTCGAGCAGCTTGTTGGCCTGGGCCGGGGAGGCGGCCAGCCAATGGTCGAAGGCGTCGCGCACCGCCGTCTCGACGATGCGCTGGGCCTCCACGGTGGCGAGCTTGTCCTTGGTCTGGCCCTGGAACTCGGGCTCGCGGATGAACACCGAGAGCATCGACGCGCAGGTCGCCATGACGTCGTCGGTGGTCACCGCCGTCATGCGCTTGGCCTGGTTCACCCGCTCGGCGTGCTCGCGCAGGCCGCGCAGCAGGGCGACGCGCAGGCCCGCCTCGTGGGTGCCGCCCTCGGGCGTCGGGATCGTGTTGCAGTAGGAGTGCGAGATCCCGTCCTCGGCGACCATCCAGGCCACCGCCCATTCGAGCGACCCGTGCGAGCCCGGCTTGGTGATCTTGCCGGAGAACATGGCGTCGGTGACGAGTTCCTTCCCGTCGATGTCGCGGGCGAGGTAGTCGCGCAGCCCGTCGGGGAAGCGGTGCACCGCCTCGGCCGGCACGTCCTCCAGCCCCTCGAGGAGGGCCGGGGCGCAGCGCCAGCGGATCTCGACGCCGCCGAACAGGTAGGCCTTGGAGCGCGCCATCTTGAACAGGCGGCGCGGGTCGAACTTCAGCGAGCCGAAGATCTGGGCGTCCGGGTGGAAGCGCACGCGGGTGCCGCGGCGGTTCTGCACCCGGCCGACCAGTTCCAAGGCCCCTTGGGCATGACCGCGCGAGAAGGTCTGGCGGTAGAGGGTCTGGTTGCGCGCCACCTCGACCTCGAGCAGGTCGGAGAGCGCGTTCACCACCGAGATGCCGACGCCGTGCAGTCCGCCCGAGGTCTCGTAGACCTTCGAGTCGAACTTACCGCCGGCGTGCAGCGTGGTCATGATGACCTCGAGCGCCGACTTGCCGGGAAATTTCGGGTGCGGGTCGACCGGGATGCCGCGGCCGTTGTCGGTCACCACGAGGGCGCCGGATTCCTCCAGCTCCACCTCGATGAAGCTGGCATGGCCGGCGACCGCCTCGTCCATCGAGTTGTCGATCACCTCGGCGAACAGGTGGTGCAGCGCCCGCTCGTCGGTGCCGCCGATATACATGCCGGGCCGGCGCCGGACGGGCTCCAGCCCCTCCAGCACCTCGATGTCGGAGGCGGTGTAGCCGCCCTCGGGCTCGGCGGCCGCGAGCGTCGCCACGGAGGCCGCCGAATCCAGCCGCCGCCGCGGCTCGGGCGGGCGGGCCGCCGCGCCCTTGCCGCCCGGCCCGAACAGGTCCCGCGCCGGATCGCTCACGCGCGGCCTCCGGGCGCGCGGCGCGTCGGCCGGCTCGGCTTCGCGCAGACGGGTCTTGGGACGGGTCTCGGGTCGTGGAGCATGCGCCTTCATCCCCGCATGATAGCGGAACAAACCATAAACATCAAAGCCGTTCGCCCTGCAGCGAGGCCGTCGCATCATCGCATGCTGCGCCGCCGCGAGCGAGGGCCGCGTCCGTGCCGGCACACGGTTCCGCGCGCCGGGCCGTCATCACGACGTTGCACAACAATGGGTTAAGGCTTTCTCGTGACCCGCATGCCCGGCTTCCACAGGCGACGCCCGGAACAGAACGGGACGATCGACGTTGGTGGCGGAGATAAATCTTGACCGTGGTCAGGGAGCCGCAGTCCATGAGCGACGCCGCGATCGAGGCCCGCCGCCTCACGTTGATCCGCTTCGAGCATGCGGCCGGCGCCGCCTTCGGCTGCGACGATGACGCGGCCGCAGTGCCGCCGGCCCGGGCGCTGATGAACTCCACCACCCTCGCGCTCGCGACCTTCGCGACGGCCGTGGCGGCGACGATCACCTACTTGGTCTGAACCCGATCGCTGACCGCAACCCGCGGTGAGGGGCGGCAACGCTGCCTCTGCCACGTCCTTGCGAGCGGAGCGAATCAACCCAGTCGGCGCCACGTTCGAACGCCTCGCGCTGCACTGGATTGCTTCGCTCCGCTCGCAAGGACGGGCGGGCTTGCCGGCCCGCCTCAGCCTCGTCCACGAACGCTTCAGCCCGCGCTCGACGTCTTCGCCGCCGCCTTCTTGGCCGCAGGCTTCTTCGCGGCGGTCTTCTTCGCCGCCGGCTTGTCGCCGCTCGCGGCCCGCGCCGACCCTTTCCGGACCGCCCCGCGCTTCGCCGGCTTGCCGCCGCCCGCGGCGCGCTTGGCGTTCACCAGGGCGATCGCCTCGTCGAGGGTCAGCGCCTCGGCGCTCATCGTCTTCGGCAGCGTGGCGTTGACCTCGCCGTCCGTGACGTAGGGCCCGTACTTGCCGGCCTTGACCACGAGATCGCGGCCGCTGGCCTCGTCCTTGCCGAGCGGCCGGCCCGGATCGGCGGCCGGGCGGCCGCGTCCGCCGCCCTGCTCCTTGGCGACGATCAGGTCGATGGCGCGGTTAGCCCCGATCTCCAGCACGTCGTCGTCCTTGCCGAGATTGGCGTAGGTTTTCCCGTGCTGCACGTAGGGTCCGAACCGGCCGAGATTGGCCAGGATCGGCTCGCCGGTCTCGGGGTGGCGGGCCACCTCGCGCGGCAGCGCCAGCAGGGCCAGCGCCTTGTTGAGATCCACGTCCGAGGGGCTGAGCCCCTTGGGCAGCGACGAGCGCTTCGGCTTCTCGGCGCCCTTCTCGGCGGAGGCCTCGCCGAGCTGGAGGAACGGCCCGAAGCGGCCGTCGCGCAGCGTCACTGGCAGGCCGGTCGCGGGATCGTCGCCCAGCACCCGCACGCCCGGCTGGCCGCCCTCGGCCGAGGAGCCGTCACCGTCGCCGTCGACGCCCGAGGCCGAGAGCTGCCGGGTGTACTTGCACTCCGGGTAGTTCGAGCAGCCGATGAAGGCGCCGAACTTGCCGAGCTTCAGCGACAGCTGGCCCGAGCCGCAGGTCGGGCAGGTGCGCGGGTTCGAGCCGTCGCCCTTGTCGGGGAAGATGTGCGGGCCGAGGAGGCCGTTCAGCGCCTCCAGCACGTCGGCGACGCGCAGCTCCTTGGTCTCACCGATCGCCGCGGAGAAGTCGCGCCAGAAGTCGCGCAGCACCGCCCGCCAGTCGATCTCGGCGTTGGAGACCCGGTCGAGCTGCTCCTCGAGGCCGGCGGTGAAGTCGTACTCGACGTAGCGCCGGAAGAAGCTCTCGAGGAAGCCCGTGACGAGCCGCCCCTTGTCCTCCGGCTGCAGCCGCTTCTTCTCGATCTTGACGTATTCGCGATCCCGCAAGGTCTGGAGAACCGCGGCATAGGTCGACGGGCGGCCGATGCCGAGCTCCTCCATGCGCTTCACGAGGCTCGCCTCGGAGTAGCGCGGCGGCGGCTCGGTGAAGTGCTGGGTCGAGCTGATCCGCTCGCGGGCGAGCGGGTCGCCGGCCTTCATGGGCGGCAGGCGGCGGCTCTCCTCGTCCTCCTCGTCGTCCTTGCCCTCCTGGTAGAGGGTCAGGAAGCCGTCGAACTTCACCACCTGGCCGGTGGCGCGCAGGTCGATGGTCCGCGGTCCGACCTTGGCGGTGACGTCGACGGTGGTCCGCTCCAGCTCGGCCGATTCCATCTGGCTGGCCATGGTGCGGGTCCAGATCAGCTCGTAGAGCCGGGCCTGCTCGGGCTCGAGGTGGCGCGCCACCGACTTGGGCAGGCGGCCCATGTCGGTGGGGCGCACCGCCTCGTGGGCCTCCTGGGCGTTCTTGGCCTTGACGCTGTACTTGCGCGGAACGTCCGGCACGTAGCGGTCGCCGAACTCCTTGCCGATCACCCGGCGGGCGTCCTGGATCGCCTCCGGCGCCATGTCGACGCCGTCGGTCCGCATGTAGGTGATGATGCCGACCGTCTCGCCGCCGATATCGACGCCCTCGTAGAGCCGCTGGGCGACCCGCATGGTCTGGGCCGGCGCCATCCCGAGCTTGCGGGAGGCCTCCTGCTGGAGGGTCGAGGTGGTGAAGGGCGGCTGCGGGTGGCGCTTGGCGGGCTTCGCCTCGACGCTCGCCACCTGGAAGGTCGCGAGCTCGAGGTCGCGCTTGAAGGCGGCCGCCTCCTCGCCCGTGCCGACGTCGAGGCGCTGGATCCGCTTGCCGTCGGCGCCGACGAGGCGGGCCTCGAAGGTCGCGCCGTCGGCGGTCGTCAGCGTCGCGATGAGCGTCCAGTACTCGCGCGGCTTGAACCGCTCGATCTCCATCTCGCGCTCGACCACGAGCCGGAGCGCCACGGACTGCACGCGCCCGGCCGAGCGGGCGCCCGGCAGCTTGCGCCACAGGACCGGCGAGAGGTTGAAGCCGACAAGGTAATCGAGCGCCCGGCGCGCCAGGTAGGCGTCGACCAGCGCCTGGTCGATCTCCCGCGGCTTGCGCATCGCCTGCTCGACCGACGCCTTGGTGATGGCGTTGAAGGTCACGCGCTCGACCGGGATGCCCTTGAGCGCCTTGCGGGCGGTGAGCGCCTCCAGCACGTGCCAGGAGATCGCCTCGCCCTCGCGATCCGGGTCGGTGGCGAGGATCAGCTTGTCGGCGCCCTTGACCGCCTTGGCGATCTCCGAGACCCGGCTCGCCCCGCGGTCGGCCAGCTCCCAGACCATGTGGAAGTCCTGCTCGGGATCCACCGAGCCGTCCTTGGGCGGCAGGTCGCGGATATGCCCGAAGGAGGCGATGACTTCATAGTCGCGGCCGAGATACTTATTGATCGTCTTGGCTTTGGCCGGCGACTCGACGACGACGACTTTCATTCAGACCTCTGCCCCTGACGGAGCCTGGGCGCGACGGACGAATTCTGTTCGAGATTCGCGTGGGACGTATGCCCGCCGTCGGGCCGGGGCCGCGCGCCGGGCACAAGTGGGTCACGGGCGGCGGGTTGTCAAATCGCGAATCCGCGCAAGCCTCGCCCGAGGGACCCGTCGTAAGCCGCGCGAGCGGCTTATATGAACGGTGCGCGATGGCGGTCACCGACGATCCGGCCAAGCGCAGTCGGACCCGCGCGGAACGCGGGCTCGACTTCGAGGATGTCCGTCAGGATTACGGCGAGATCCGTCTCGTCACGGTCGGCGTCCTGGCCGGCCGCATGGTCATCGTGATCTGGACGCCTCGGGACCAGGACCACCATGTTTTCTCGAGGAGGAAGGCCAATGCCAGGGAGCAGAAGCGCTACGCACCGCTCATCCGCTGAGGCCCCGGTGAAGAGCGACCTCGTCAAGATGGACGCGCACGCGATCACGTCGGAGGAGTACGACGAGATCCCCGAGCTAACGGATTCGATGCTCGAGCGCGTCGACTTCTATTCCGGCGACCGGTTCGTGCGGCGCGGGCCACCCGACATGGCCCCTGGAATGACTGACGGACCGGACACGATCCGTCTCCTTCCGGACGTGGCCGCGCATTTCCGCGCGCAGGGGCCCGGCTGGCAGGCGCGCGTCAATGCCCTGCTGTTGGAGGCGGTCGAACGCGAGCGCGGAGAGACACCGCGCTGAGCGGTCAGATCCCCGCGTACCACTCGTAGCCGCGGTCTTCCCAGTAGCCGCCGCTGCCCTGGCCGATCCCGGCGAGCGACTCCACCATCTCGACCCGCATCACGTACTTGGCCTGCTTGTAGCCGAGCTGGCGCTCGACCCGCAGCCGCAGGGGCGCGCCGTTCGAGACGGGCAGCGGCTTGCCGTTGAGGTCGTAGGCCAGGATCGTCTGCGGGTTGAAGGCGTCGTAGAGGTCGATGCTCTCGTAGTAGCGGATCGGGATCCCCGCCGGCTCGGGCTCCGGAGCCGGGCTGCCCTGGCCCCAATCGTCCTTGGGCGCGTCGGTAGCGGTGGCTGGGCCGCCCCAATCGTCGGCGGCGGCGAGCTGCACGTAAGCCTCGCGCACCGCGCCCGGATGGGTCGGGCGCCAGAGGGACGCGCCCTGGTAGCGCCCTCTGCCACCGCCCTTGGGACCGGCCTCGAACTCCAGCGTGTCGGCGCAGTGGAATACCGCGTAGCGCGCCTGCGGCTTCAGCCCGGCCTTCTTGAGCACCTCGGCGAGCGGCACGCCGCCCCATTGCCCGATGCAGCTCCAGCCCTCCACGCAATCGTGCCGCGTGATCTGGGTGCGGGCGGGTAGGGCGCGCAGGTCCGCGAGGCTCAGCGACAGCGGCGTCTGGACCAGCCCGTCGACGGAGAGCTTGAAGTCCGAGAAGTTCCGCGCCGCCAGCGCCCGGTAGGCGCGGTCCGGCGGGTCGATCGTGCCGTTCGGCTTGAACCAGGGCGAGATCATCGAGGCCGGGAATTCCCGGGCCAGGGTCGTCGGCGACATCAGCAGGCGCTGGACGTATTCATTGGCGTCCTCGCCGACCTTGAGGGTGCGCTGCCCCGTCTCGGTCCCGGCGAACTTGTCGCAGCCGGCCAGCAGCGCGGTGCCCATCAGGCCGGCGCCCGCGGTGAGGAGCTTGCGGCGGTGGAGGATCATCGCGCGGTCTCCCGGTCGCGGCCGAGGCTGAACCAGCCGGTGATCATGCCGCGCATGTTGTTGACGAGCCCGGAGACGACCACGAGCAGCACGTGGACCACCACGAACAGCACGATCAGCCCGGCGGCGATGAAGTGGACGCTGCGCGCCGATTGCCGGCCGCCGAACAGCTCGGTCAGCCAGGGCCACGCGGCGTCCATCCCGGGCGACATGGCGAGGCCGGCGAGCACCATCGCGGGCAGCAGGCCGAGCACGAGGACGAGGTAGGTGAGCTTCTGGATGACGTTGTAGCGCTTGGCCTCGGTGCCCTCGGGGAAGCGCAGGAGCAGGTGCTCCTTCACGGAGCCGCCGAGGTCGCGGATCTGGTCGCCGTCGGGGATCAGGCGGCGGCGGAGCTGGCCCGAGACCAGGCCGTAGAGCAGGTAGACCGCCCCGTTGATCACGAGGAGCCACGCGAACAGGAAGTGCCAGCGCCGCCCGGTCGCGAGGTCCTGGTTGGCCGGCAGCGTCGCCCAGGACGGGAAGGCGCGCTCCACCTCGGTGCCGCCCTCCCTCGACAGGCCGAGCACGCCGGTCGTGTCGAGGGTGTGGGAACCGACCGTCACGACGCCGCGGGTCGTGCCGTCGCGGCCGGGCTCGCTGGTGATGGCGAGCGACGGATTGTCGAAGGTCGAGACCGAACCCCAGTAGAGCGCCGGGTGGGCGTTGAAGATCTGCAGGCCGCTCATCAGCAGCACCAGCAGCACCGCGGCGTTGATCCAGTGCGCCAGCCGGATGACCAGCGGGTGGCGGTAGAACCAGCGGCGCCCCTGCCGGTCGACGGTCTCGGGGGCTTCGAGGGCAGGGGAGGCGGCCAAGCGTCTGGATCCCGGGCAAGCGGCGCGGGGTCGGGAGCGTACGAATCCCGACCGTTCGGGCAGATACGTGGCGCGGTGGCGGGCGGTTACCATCCGCCGGGAAAAAGGCCGCAGCCGCCTCTCGAAGTGCGACTGCGCCGATGGGCGCGCGCCGTCGATGACGGAGCGCGACGCGCCCCCTCCTGCCGCCGGACGGACAGCCTGGGCCTCGAACCCGTGACGCCGGCAGCCCCTGACGGAGCGAGCGTCATGACTGAACCGGGATGAGCGCCGAACAGCCTTGCCCCCCGGGCGCGCCGCACCTACACCCGGGCCTCATCATGACGACGCCTCCGACCCCGGCCTTCCCGCACCGGCACCTCCTCGGCATCGAGGGCCTGACCCGGCCCGACATCGAGGGGCTGCTCGACGCCGCCGAATCCGCCGTCGACATCTCGCGGCAGGTGGAGAAGAAGCGCACGACCCTGCGGGGCCGCACGCAGATCAACCTGTTCTTCGAGCCCTCGACGCGGACGCAATCGTCCTTCGAGCTCGCCGGCAAGCGGCTCGGCGCCGACGTGATGAACATGTCGGTGGCCTCGTCCTCGGTGAAGAAGGGCGAGACCCTGATCGACACCGCCGCGACGCTCAATGCCATGCGGCCCGACATCATCGTGGTCCGTCACGAATCGGCGGGCGCCGTTCACCTGCTCGCCCGCAAGGTCGACTGCGCGGTGGTCAATGCCGGCGACGGCGCCCACGAGCACCCGACCCAGGCCCTCCTCGACGCGCTCACCATCCGCCGCAACAAGGGCCGGATCGAGGGCCTGCAGGTGGCGATCTGCGGCGACGTCCTGCACTCGCGGGTGGCGCGCTCCAACATCATCCTGCTCCAGGCCATGGGCGCGCGGGTCCGCCTGATCGCGCCCTCGACGCTGCTGCCCTCCGGGATCGAGCGCTTCGGCGTCGAGACCTTCACGGACATGCGCAAGGGCCTCGTCGGCTGCGACATCGTGATGATGCTGCGCCTCCAGCGGGAGCGCATGAACGGCTCGTTCGTCCCGTCCGTGAAGGAGTATTTCCGCTACTTCGGCCTCGACGGCGAGAAGCTGGCGCTCGCCAAGCCCGACGCGCTGGTGATGCATCCGGGGCCGATGAACCGCGGCGTCGAGATCTCCTCCGAGATCGCCGACGGGGCGCAGTCGCTGATCCGCGAGCAGGTCGAGATGGGCGTGGCCGTCCGCATGGCCGTGCTGGAGGCGCTGGCGCGGCACCTGCCGAACGGGTGAACCCAAGACAACGGGTGATCCCCAGACAAAGCCGGGCGGCCTTCACCCGCTCCGCTTGCCCGCCGAGCGGCCGTGGCGCAGTTTCCTGCCGAAATCCGGCCCTGATCTGTATAAGGGGCCGTCGCAACATGCAGATCGCTTCATGACCGCCTACACGCTCGCCGACCTCGCCGCCC
Source organism: Methylobacterium sp. yr668 (assembly GCF_900116245.1). Lineage (NCBI taxonomy): Bacteria > Pseudomonadati > Pseudomonadota > Alphaproteobacteria > Hyphomicrobiales > Methylobacteriaceae > Methylobacterium > Methylobacterium sp. yr668. The sequence continues at coordinate 10,492 of NZ_FOZY01000014.1, forward strand.
TCGTGGCGAGCCGTGCCGGGACCGATCCGGCCACCTCCTACACGGCCAAGCTCCTGTCCGAGGGCCCCGCCAAGGCGGCCAAGAAGCTCGGCGAGGAGGCGGTGGAGGCGGCGATCGCGGCCGTGCAGGGCGACAAGACCGGCCTGCGGAACGAGGCCGCCGACGTGCTCTACCACCTCGTCGTGCTGCTCCGGGCGGGCGGGGTCGAGCTCGACGCCGTGATGGCCGAGCTGGAGCGTCGCACGGCCCAGAGCGGCATCGCCGAGAAGGCCGCGAGGCGCCACGCGTGAACGCGGCCGCGCTGCCGGGCTCGGTCGAGGCGATCCTCGAAGCGTCCGACCGGCTCTCGCCGTATCGCCGCTTCAGCCGCGAGGAATGGGCGCAGCTGCGCGCCGACACGCCGCTCACCCTCAACCAGGAAGACCTGGAGCGGCTGCAATCGATCAACGACCCGATCTCGGTCGAGGAGGTGGTGGCGATCTACCTGCCGCTGTCCCGTCTGCTCGCCCTGTACGTCGCGGCGACGCAGGGCCTGTTCAAGGCGACGCAGCGCTTCCTGCTCGCCGAGCGCGAGACCAAGGCGCCCTACATCATCGGGCTCGCCGGGTCGGTGGCGGTGGGCAAGTCCACGACCGCCCGCATCCTGACCGCCCTGCTGGCGCGCTGGCCCAACACCCCCAAGGTCGACCTCGTCACCACCGACGGGTTCCTGCTGCCCAACGCCGAGCTCGCCGCCAACGGGCTGATGGAGCGCAAGGGTTTCCCGGAGAGCTACGACACCGCCGCGCTGCTGCGCTTCCTCCACGACGTCAAGGCCGGCCACAAGCGCGTGACCGCGCCGCTCTACTCGCACCTCGTCTACGACCGGGTGCCCGGCGAGGAGCGGGTGGTGGAGAGTCCCGACATCCTGATCGTCGAGGGCCTGAACGTGCTCCAGCCCGCCCGCCTGCCGCGGGACGGGACCGCGATCCCGTTCGTGTCCGACTTCTTCGACTTCTCGATCTATCTCGACGGCCACGAGGACGACCTGCACCGCTGGTACGTCACGCGCTTCATGAAGCTGCGGCAGACGGCGTTCCGCGACCCGCGCTCGTACTTCCGGAAATACGCCGAGATTGCCGAGACCGAGGCCCTCGACATCGCCGACCGGCTCTGGACGACGATCAACCTGCCGAACCTGCGCGAGAACATCGTGCCGACCCGCCAGCGGGCGAGCCTGATCCTCACCAAGGGCGCGAGCCACCGGATCGAGAGCGTGGCGCTGCGGCGGCTGTAGGCCGGTTCGGGCCGATCGCGCGATCGGCCCGCATGAAGACCGAACCTCCGTCATCACGAGCGACGCGAAGTGACCCAGGGCAGCGCGACGTTCGGGGCGATGTCGCCGGCTCTGGATTGCTTCGCTTCGCTCGCAAGGACGTGAACGACCGAGCCCAGGCGCATCACGCGAACGGGAACTCCGCCTCCGCCACGTACGGACCGCCGCCGGTCGAGTCCCGCGCCGAGAACAGCGTCACCCGGTCCGACGTGTAAGTCAGCGGCGCGAAGACCGGCGCCTGCGACAGGTACATCGCCGCCGCCTCCGGCGTGGCGTCGCGCCGGAGGCGCGCCAGGGTCACGTGCGGGGTGAATTTCCGCCGCTCCGGCTCGACCCCGGCCCGGCGCACGAGCCGCTCCTGCTCGGCCTGGAGATCCGTCAGCTCCGCCTCCGGCACCACCGAGGCGTAGAGCGCCCGCGGCCTGTCGCCGCCGAAGATGCCGAGGCCGTCGAGCGTCACCGTCAGGGCCGGGCGGACCCGCATCTCGGACAGCGCCTCCACCACGTCGTCGGCCGTGGTCGCGTCGACGGCGCCGATGAACCGCAGGGTCACGTGGAAGTCGCCGGGCTCGATCCAGCGGGCGCCGGGCAGGCCGCCCTGCCAGGCCCTGAGCGCGTCGGCGATCGCGGGCGGCACGGCGAGGCCGGTGAACAGGCGCGGCACTACCGCGACGCCCCCTGCCGGAGGCCCCCCAGGAAACCCTCCACCGTCGGCAGCATGCGGGAAGCGATGGTCTCCACGCCCTGCCGGTTCGGGTGGATCATGTCGTCGAGGTGCTGCGCCCGGTCGCCGATGATCCCGTCGAGGAAGAACGGGTAGAGGGTCAGGCCGTAGCGCTTGGCGAGCGCCGGGTAGATCGCGTCGAACCGCGCCTTGTAGTCCGGCCCGAGGTTGGGCGCGGCCTGCATGCCGGCGAGCAGGACCGGGATGCCCCGGGCCTTCAGCCGCTCGATGATCGCCGACAGCGCGCCCTCGGTGACCTTCGGGTCGGTGCCGCGCAGCATGTCGTTGGCGCCGAGTTCGAGGATCACGCCCGCGGTCCCGTCCGGCACCGACCAGTCGACCCGGTCGAGGCCGCCCGTGGCGGTGTCGCCGGAGACGCCGGCATTGGCGACCGTCACGTCCGCGCCCCTGGCCTTGAGCAGGCGCTCCAGCACGGTCGGGAAGGCGGCGTCGGCCGGGAGCTTGTAGCCCGCGGTCAGGCTGTCGCCGAGGGCGACGAGCTTGACCGGCCCGCCGGGCGCGGCCCGCGCTCCCGGCGCGACGGCTGTCATGAAAGGGACCATCAGGAGCGCTAGCGCTGCGGCATACAGGGCCGTGCGCCGGAACACAGCGCGCGCGTCATGGCGCGGCCCCAATGCCGAACCCATATCGCGGTGCACCCGCGGCCCGTAGAGCCAAGATCGAAGCCGAAGGGATCGACCCCACGTGAGGACCTCGCGCGCCATGCTCGTCATCGCCCACAGATCGGCTCACCGGTGAGCCAAGGCAAGGTGCTGCGCGAGCCCGCGATCGCGCTGTCGGACATCGATCTCAGCCTCGGCCGCGGCGCCGCCCGCGTCCACGTCCTGCGCGGCATCTCGCTGAATGTCGACCGCGGCGAGGCGGTCGGCCTCGTCGGCCCGTCCGGCTCCGGCAAGTCGACGCTGCTGATGGTGATGGCCGGGCTGGAGCGGCCCGATTCCGGCGGCGTCGTCATCGAGGACACCGACCTCGTCCGCCTCGACGAGGACGCGCTGGCGCGGTTCCGCGGGCGCCGGATCGGCATCGTGTTCCAGGCCTTCCACCTCGTGCCGACCATGACGGCGCTCGAGAACGTGGCCCTTCCGCTCGAACTCGCCGACCGGCCCGGCGCCCTGGAGCGGGCACGCGCCGAGCTGGAGGCGGTCGGCCTCGGGCACCGGCTGCACCATTACCCGGCGCAGCTCTCCGGCGGCGAGCAGCAGCGCGTCGCCATCGCCCGGGCGGTCGCCCCCGACCCGGCGATCCTGGTCGCCGACGAGCCCACCGGCAACCTCGACGAGGCCACCGGCCGCCAGATCGTCGACCTGCTGTTCCGGCTGAAACGGGACCGCGGCGCGACGCTGGTCCTCGTCACCCACGACAACGGCCTCGCCCGCCTGTGCGACCGCACCGTGCGCCTGCGCTCGGGGCGGATCGAGGAGGCGGTGACCGCCTGATGCACGGCACGATCACCCGCCCCGACCCCGCCCCCCGCCGGATCCCGCTCACCCTGCGCCTCGCGCTGCGCGAGTTGCGGGCCGGGCTCAACGGCTTCGCGGTGTTCCTCGCCTGCATCGCGCTGGGCGTCATGGCCATCGCGGGCGTGGCGTCGATCTCGCGCTCGCTGTCCGACGGGCTGGGCCGGGAAGGCCGGCGCATCCTCGGCGGCGACCTCGCCTTCAACCTCATCAACCGCGAGGCGACCGACGCGGAGAGGCAGGCGCTGGCGCGCGAAGGCCGCCTCGACATCGTCGCCTCCCTGCGGGCCATGGCGGTGGCGGGCAGCGGCGACGCGGCCCTGATCGAGCTGAAGGCTGTCGACCCCGCCACCTATCCGGCCGCCGGCGACCTCGCGACCGACCCGCCGGGCCGCCTCGCCGACCTGCTGGCGGAGCGCGACGGGGTGCCGGGGGCGCTCGCCGACCCGGCCCTGCTCACCCGCCTCGACGTCAAGGTCGGCGACCGGATCGCGCTCGCCGGGCACGACGTGGCGATCCGCGGCACCATCGTGTCCGAGCCCGACAAGATCGCCGGCGGCATCGGCTTCGGTCCGCGGCTGATGGTCTCCGAGCCGACGCTCCGCGCCACCGGCCTCGTCCAGCCCGGCAGCCTCAACCGCTGGAGCTACCGTCTGGTCCTGCCGCCCGGCACGCCGGACGCCGACCTCGACGCGGCGCAGGCCCGGATCCGCGCCGCCACCCCCGAGGCCGGCTGGGAGATCCGCTCGCGCACCAACGCCGACCCGCGCTTCGCCAAGAGCATCGAGCGCTTCACGCAGTTCCTGACCCTGGTGGGACTCACCGCGCTGATCGTCGGCGGCGTCGGGGTCGGCAACGCCGTCCACGCCTTCGTGGAGCGCAAGCGGCCCTCGATCGCGACGCTCAAGAGCGTCGGCGCGCCGGGCTCGCAGGTGGTCGCCCTGTACCTGACGCAGGTGATGCTGATCGCCGGCCTCGGCACCCTGATCGGCCTCGCGATCGGCGCGAGCCTGCCCTTCCTCCTCGACGCCCTGTTCTCCGCCGACCTGCCGCTGCCGCTGAACCCGACGCTCGCCCCCGGGGAGCTGGCGCTCGCGGCCGCCTACGGGCTGATCACGGCCTTCGCCTTCGCGATCACGCCGCTCGGCCGCGCCCACGACGTGCCGGTCTCCGGGCTGTTCCGCGACACGGTCGACCCGGCCCGCGTCAGCCCGCGCTGGCGCTACCGGATCTGGCTCGCCGTCAGCCTCGCGGCCCTGGTCGGCCTGTCGGTGGCGACCGCCTTCGACCGGCGCGTCGCGCTGATCTTCATCGCGGCCGCAGCCATCGCGTTCGGCCTGCTGCATCTGGTGGCGCTCGGCCTGATGGCGCTCGCCCGCCGCCTGCCGCACCCGCGCTGGCCGGCGCCCCGGATGGCGCTCGCCAACCTGCACCGGCCCGGCGCCCTGACGCCCGCCATCGTCCTGTCGCTCGGCCTCGGCGTGACGCTCCTCGTGACGCTCAGCCTGATCGACGCCAATGTCCGCCGCACGATCAGCGCGACCCTGCCGGCCCGGGCGCCGAATCTCTTCTTCCTGGACATTCCCTCCCGGGACGCCGCCCAGTTCCGCGAGTTCCTGGCACGCTCGGCCCCGAGCGGGAAGATCGAGGATGTGCCGATGATGCGCGGCCGGATCGTCGCCCTGAACGGCGTGCCGGCGAGCAAGATCCGCCCCCCGGAGGACGCCGCCTGGGTGCTCGACGGCGACCGGGGCATCACCTACGCCGACACGGTGCCGGACGGCTCCAGCCTCACCGAGGGCGCGTGGTGGAGCCCGGAGCAGGGCGCGAAGCCGCTGGTCTCCTTCGAGGCCGACCTCGCCCGCCAGCTCGGCCTGAAGCTCGGCGACACCGTGACGGTGAACGTGCTCGGGCGCGACCTAACCGCGACGATCTTCAACCTGCGCCGGGTGGAGTGGCGCAACCTCGGCATCAACTTCGTGATGGTGTTCTCGCCGGGCACCTTCCGGGGGGCGCCGCATTCCGACCTCGCGACGCTGACCCTGCCCGGCGGCACCGACGCTTCCGCCGAGAACCGCATCCTGCGCGACGTCGCCAAGACCTTCCCGTCGGTGAGCGCCGTGCGGGTGAAGGACGCCCTGGACGCCATCGGCGACCTCGTCGGCCGGCTGGTCCTGGCGATCCGGGGGGCGAGCGCCGTGGCGGTGCTGGCGAGCCTGTTCGTGCTGGCCGGCGCCATCGCGGCCGGGCACCGGGCGCGGCTCTACGACGCCGTCGTGCTCAAGGTGCTGGGCGCGAGCCGGGCGCGCCTGCTCACCGCCTACGCCCTCGAATACGCGGCGCTGGGCCTCGCCACGGCGCTGTTCGGCCTCCTGGCCGGGACGCTCGCCGGCTGGGTGATCGTCGCCAAGGTCATGCACCTCGACTTCCGCCTCGACCTGTCGGGCGCGCTGGTCGCGGCCGTGGCCGCGGTGGCGCTGGCGATCCTCCTCGGGCTCGTCGGCACGTGGCGGATCCTGGGGCAGAAGCCGGCGCCGTATCTCCGGCAGGCCTGACGGAGGCCGATCCCGCAGGCTCCGTATCCGGTTCAGCCCCGGCGGAGGCCGCGATCGAGGCCGTCGAGAGCGGCGGACCGCGCCCGGCCGGAGACGGTCCGGCAGGATATCGAAGCCCTCGGTCCGTGGGGGAGGGGCTTCCAACCGTCGGACCCCGCGCTCACGGGTCGCCGCGCTCCGCATTCTCCGCGGTGCGCGCGCATGCCTCGGTCGATTCGGGGCCGACCAGAGCTTGGACCGCCTCACCGAATCGCCTCCGCGCCGCAGGATCGAGTCGGCGCAGGTGGACCCCGACCAGCATCAGCAGCCGCTCCGTCTCCCGCTCGATGGCCGGACGGTCCACAGATCCGCAGTGATCGGAACCGTAGAACGCCTCGATCGGCAAATCGAGGGACTGCGCAATCCTGTTCAGCGCGCGCGCGGCGGAGGATTCCACCTTCCGGTCAGCAATCGTCCGCAGGAATTCGAGTCCGTTCTCATCCATGGCGGCCCCTCGAATCACTCGCGACGGGGGAAAATTTCCCAACCATGACAAGAGGTGCCCCCGTGAAGGGGTATTCGCAAGTGAACTCTTTGTCATTTCGCCGGAAGATTGGTACGGAGCTAGACATTCGAGCTTCGAGCGGCCCGGGGGGACCGTCCACCATGCGCATCAACGTCATCGATGGCTACGCGGACAACGCCGACCGTCTCCGGGCGGCTCTCGAAGCCTCGTGCGTTGTGGGAGCCTGGGAGTGGGACCACGTCCGCGGCGTGGTCGTCTACGACGCGGGCGCGGCCCGGCTGCTGACCGGCAATCCCGACCTCGCCGACCGTCCGATCAACGGGCCGACGGCGCTGGCCGCGGTGCATCCCGAGGACATGACGTGGTTGATGGACCACATGCTCCGGGCCGTCCGGTCGAGCGGGCTGGTCCTTGCCGAGTACCGCGTGTTCAAGGCGGACGGCACCGTGCGCTGGCTCCTCAGCCGGGGGCGGACCCATCGGAACGAGGACGGCGAGCCGCAGCGCTCGCACGGCATCCTGATGGACATCACTGAGATCCGCGACGGCGGCGACCGCTACGTGGTCGGCAGGCCCATGGCGGGCGGCGACCCGCTGGAGCGGGCGGCCGACCTCGCCGTCGCGCTCAAGGAGACGCTCACCGACGACATGCCCGCGGAGGTGCGGGCGGCCGCCGACCTGATGCTGCTGGGTCTGGGCCGCGCCCTGGCCCGCCGGATGACGCACTGAACCGCCCCTCCCGGGCCGCCCAGATCCCGCGCGCCGGAGAGCGGATCTTCGAGGCTGCGGACCCGCCTTGCAGGCACGAACCCGCCGGGACTTGGCGGTCCGGACCGGAGAAACCGGGGCGCACGCGGACGCACGTGGCATAAGGAAGCCGTTAAGACTTCGCGCGGGCGCATCGAAACGCCTGGACGGCGGCAACCGTCAGTCGAACAACCCGACGACGGAGCGGAATGCATTTTAATCCCGGCCCAGATGGACAAAAATACATCCGCCGGACACGGAAAAGCGGCCCCGGAACCGTGGCCGGGGACTTGTGTCGCGGCTTCGGGCGCAACATATTCCCAACCGAGGCGCCAGCCCGGCGCCAGAGGTCCTGCGTGGGCCTCGACCGAACACCACGCTGAGAGAGCCTCCGCAAGGAAACTCCCATGGCATTCGAGAACAGCCCCTTCCGGTACGGCGCCCAGCAGCCGACCGGCTACGCCGGCACCCAGGTCGAGGTCGATCAGGGCCTGCGCACCTTCATGCTCGGCGTCTACAACAACATGATCGTCGGGCTCGGCATCTCGGGTCTCGTCGCGCTCGGCCTGAACATGGCCTCCGTGGCGGCCTACCAGGGCACCCGCCCGATCCTGACCCCGTTCGGTCAGACCCTCTACCTCAGCCCGCTGAAGTGGGTCCTGATGCTCGCCCCGCTGGCGTTCATCTTCGTCTTCTCCATGCGGATGGACCGGATGTCGGCCTCGTCCGCCCGGACGATGTTCTGGGCCTTCGCGGCGGTGATGGGCGCCTCGATGTCCTCGCTCCTCCTGGTGTTCACCGGGGGCAGCGTGGTGCAGGTGTTCTTCATCACGGCGGCGGCCTTCGGCTCGCTCAGCCTGTGGGGCTACACCACCCGGCGCAGCCTCTCCGGCATGGGCTCGTTCCTGATGATGGGCCTGATCGGCATCATCCTCGCGTCGCTGGTGAACATCTTCTTCGCCTCGTCGGCCCTCCAGTTCGCCATCTCGGTGCTGGGCGTGCTGATCTTCGCGGGCCTGACCGCCTACGACACCCAGAAGCTCAAGGAGATGTATCTCTACGGCGGCTTCGACGGCGAGATGGCGGCCAAGATGTCGGTGAACGGCGCCCTGACGCTCTATCTCGACTTCATCAACATGTTCCAGTTCCTGCTGAGCCTGATCGGCGACCGCCGATAAGCCAGCCCGAACAAGACGGGACGAGGGAACCCCGGCGGGACACCGCCGGGGTTTCTTTTTGCCTGGCCGCCGCGCGCGGATGCGCTAGGCTCGGGCCATGCCCGCGCTCTCCGGCCTCTCCGCTTTCCCGATCACCCCGAGCGACGCAGACGGCCGCGTCGACGCGGAAGCGCTGCGCCGGTTGCTGGAGCCCCTGGCGGCCGCCGGGGTCGACTCGATCGGCCTCCTCGGCAGCACCGGGACCTACGCGTACCTGAGCCGCGAGGAGCGGCGCCGGGCGGTGGCGATCGCCGCCGAGGCCGTGGCCGGACGGGTCCCGCTCCTCGTCGGCATCGGCGCCCTGCGCACCGACGAGGCCGTCCGCCTCGCGCAGGACGCGCGGGCGGCCGGCGCGGATGCCGGGCTCCTCGCCCCCGTCTCGTACACGCCGCTCACCGAGGCGGAGGTCGAGGCGCATTTCGCGACCGTAGGGGAGGCGGGCGGCCTGCCCCTCGTCCTCTACGACAACCCCGCGACCACGCATTTCCACTTCACGCCGGCGCTGATCGGCCGGATCGCCCGCCAGCCCGGGATCGTGGCCGCCAAGTGCGCCGCGCCGGAGCCGACGCGGGCCGCCGCCGGGATCGCGGCCCTGCGGGAGGTTGTCCCAGCGGGCTTCCCCATCGGCTTCAGCGGCGACTGGAACGTCACCGAGGCGCTGATCGCCGGCGGCGCGGCGTGGTTCAGCGTGGCGGGCGGCCTGTTTCCCCGGACCTGCCTGGCGATCGTCCGGGCCGTGGCGGCGGGCGAGACCGAGCGGGCCCGCGCCCTCAACGCCGAGCTGGAGCCCCTCTGGAGGCTGTTCCGGACGCATTCCAGCCTGCGGGTGGTCTACGCCCTGGCCGATCTCACGGGCCTGTGCCGCGTCGAGCCGCCGCGGCCGATCCGGCCCCTGGCGCCGGAGGCGGTGGCCGAGATCGCCGCGACCGTCCGGCGCCTGTCCCTGTCCTGAGCGGGCGCGGTCAGACCGCCGCCGGTGCCGGTTCCAGCACGGCGATCACCCGGGCGAGCTCGGTACCGCGCTTCAGGATCTGGCCGCTCGCGGCGACGACGGCGTAGGCCCCCTGGCGCCGGGCGAGCTTGGGATCCTTCTCGATGCGGTAGAGCGGCATCTCGGAGGAGCGCCGGTAGATCGAGAACACCGCCTTGTCGCGGCGGAAATCGAGGGCGTAGTCGCGCCACTCGCCCGCGGCGACCTGCCGGCCGTAGAGGTTGAAGATCGTGCGGAGCTCGTCCCGGTTGAAGGCGATCTGCGGAGGGGCCGCGCGGGCGGGGAAGGGGATGACATGGCCCGCCGCCTCGTCGGGCCTCGACCCGGCGCTCGTCCTCTCGGTCATCACGGCTCCCGTGCATCGATGCTTTGCCGGATGATGGGCCTCGCCGCCGCGGCCCGCAAGGGTCGCGCACGCCGTGTCCCGCGAGACACGCCCAAGCGACAAAAAACACGGTTTGGCCCGATTCACGCCTTTTGCAGGCCGCGTTGCGGCGCGACAACAGGCGTCGAACCTCGCCGGGTTCTGCCCGGTCGGCGACCGACACCCAGCTCCCCAGCCATCGGTCGCCGCTCGGGATCCCAGGATCCGGCACTCCGAGGTTTCGAGACCCAAGACTTCAGGCCGCCCCTCGGGCGGCCTTTTTTCCGTTTCCCGTCGGGCCGGGGTTGCGGCTATGCCAGCCGCATCATGGGCCCGCCCGCCTTCGACGCCGCCTTCCTGCACGACCTCGACGCGCTGTTCGCGTGGCGCCGCGACGTGCGCCGCTTCCGGACGGATCCGATCGACGAGGACGCCCTGCGCGCCTGCCTCGCGGCGGCCCACCGGGCCCCCTCGGTCGGCAACAGCCGGCCCTGGCGCTTCGTGCGGGTCGCGGATCCGGGACGCCGCCGCGCGGTCGCGGAGAACTTCGCCGGCTGCAACGAAGCCGCGGCCGCGGGCTACGCGACCGATCGGGCCGCGCAGTACCGCGGCCTGAAGCTCGCCGGCCTGCGGGAGGCGCCGGTCCATCTGGCCGCCTTCTGCGACGCGGCCACCGAGACCGGCCTCGGCCTCGGCCGGGCCAGCATGCCGGAGACCCTGGCCTACTCGGTCGTGGGGGCGGTGCAGTGTTTCTGGCTCGCCGCCCGGGCCCGCGGCCTCGGCGTCGGCTGGGTCTCGATCCTGGAGCCGGAGGCGGTCACGGCGATCCTGGCCGTGCCGGAGACGTGGCGGCTCGTGGCCTATCTCTGCGTCGGCTACCCGGTGGAGGAGCATCTCGACCCGGAACTGGAGCGCCACGGCTGGCAGTCGGAGGACCGGCGCGGGAGCGAACTCCACGAGCGCTGAGACGCGCGCGGAGCGGCGGACCCGCCGCGGGGCAACGGCCCGTACACTCTGGTTCGTGGTTGCTCTTTTACCGTGCCCCGCGGATCCGCAGAATGACCCCGCGTCAACCATAGCTTTTCTCGGAACGGTAAGCTCGGCCGGGGATTACTTGCCCGCGTCTAGTCTAGCTTTGCGAGGATCGCGGTGATGTCGGGTCGGGTGGCGGCTCTATTCGGTTTGGCCGGCGCGATGCTGGCCGGTTGTTTCCAGGCGGCGCAGGCGCGCGAGATCGTCCCCTTCGCCAACGGCGTCGCGCCGGGCTCGGTGGTGATCAGCGTGTCGCAGCGCAAGCTCTACCTGGTGAACGGCGACGGCACGGCGATCCGCTATCCCGTGGCGGTGGGCCGTCCCGGCAAGCAGTGGTTCGGCATCAAGCCGATCGACGGCAAGTACGTCGCCCCCGCCTGGTCGCCCCCCGCGGAGGTGAAGCGCGACAACCCGCGGTTGCCGAACCTCATCGCGGGCGGCTCGCCGCACAATCCCATGGGGGCGGCGGCGATGACGCTCGCGGGCGGCGAGTACGCCATCCACGGCACCAACCGGCCGAACTCGGTGGGCACCTACGCGTCCTACGGCTGCATCCGGATGTACAATCAGGACGTGGTCGACCTCTACGCGCGGGTCGATGTCGGCACGCAGGTCTACATGACCCACTGAACCCACTGAGGCCCGCCGGCCTCACCCGGCCGGCGGGGCGGTCGCCTCGACGGCCGTGAAGGTCTCCAGGATCCGGTAGGTGTGCGCCGCGCCGGCCGGCACGCAGTAGGAATCGCCCGGCGCGAGCGCCACGGTCTCGCCCTCCAGCACGAGCTCGGCCCGGCCGCTGATGACGTAGCCGACCGTCTCGTGCGCCGAGGTGGTCATCGGCTTGTCGGCGTTGGGCTCCTCGGCCCGCCACATCCGCATGCCGAGCCGCTCGCCGCGGGCGAGGTGGATCTCGCCGTGCGGGCCCGCGGCCGCGCTCCGGGCCGATACTGTCGTCGCCATCGTCGCCTCCCTCCGGTGAACCTCGCCAACGGGGCCCGGCGCCCGACGTTCCGCGCCCGACAGCGCGACACGTTCGGCAAGCCCCGCGCCGGCGCGCCGCTTGACGGCCCGCGCCGCGCCCCGACAGGATGACGCACCGGTCCGAGAGGCGCCCGACAGAGGCGCGGGCCGGCGCGGCGTCCGCGATCCCGCCCGGGTCCGGCGCGTCGGCGGACGACCCGGATCGGGAGGGACGCGCCATGCAGATCAAGGCGGCGATCGACAGGATTCCCGGCGGCCTGATGCTGGTGCCGCTCCTGCTCGGGGCCCTGTGCAAGACCTTCGCGCCGGGCGCCCCGGCCTATTTCAAGGGCTTCACGCAGGGGATCATGACCGGCGTGATCCCGATCCTGGCGGTCTGGTTCTTCTGCATGGGCGCCTCGGTCAGCCTGAAGGCGACCGGCACGGTGCTGCGCAAGTCCGGGACGCTGGTGGCGACCAAGCTCGTCGCCGCCTGGGCGATCGTGCTGGTGGCCGGGCTGTTCATCCCGCCCGAGGGCATCCAGACCGGCTTCTTCGCCGGCCTGTCGATCCTGGCGATCGTCTGCGCGATGGATATGACCAATGGCGGCCTCTACGCCTCGCTGATGCAGACCTACGGCAGCCGCGAGGAGGCCGGCGCCTTCATCCTGACCTCGATCGAGTCCGGCCCGCTGATGAGCATGATCATCCTCGGCGCCTCCGGGGCGGCGCATTTCGAGCCGCAGATCTTCGTGGGCGCGGTGCTGCCCTTCCTGGTCGGCTTCGCCCTCGGCAACCTCGACCCGAAGCTCCGGGCCCTGTTCGCGCCCGGCGGCCAGCTGATGATCCCGTTCTTCGCCTTCGCGCTGGGGAACACGGTCGACCTCAACAACCTGCTCTCGCCGCTCGCGGGGCTCGGCATCGTGCTGGCGCTCGCGGTGATCGTCCTGACCGGCATCCCGCTGATCCTGGCCGACCGGGCGATCGGGGGCGGGACCGGCACGGCCGGCTTGGCCGCCTCCTCCACCGCCGGGGCGGCGGCCGCCAACCCGCTGGCGATCGCCGCCGTCGCCCCGCAATTCGCCCCCTCGGCGCAGACCGCCACCGTGCTGGTGACGATCTGCATCATCGTCACCTCGATCCTCGTGCCGATCCTGACCGGGCTCTGGTACCGGCGCTTCGGGGCGGGCGTGGCGGAGGCCCGGGCCGAGGAAGAGGCCGGCACGCCGCTGGCGGTCCCGGCCGAGTAGGCGCCCCGCGGCGGATCTCTCAGAAGTCGACCGCGAGGCCCTTCACCTCCCAGTCGTCGTAGCGGACCGGCTCCAGGCCGCCGCGCCCCTGGCGCTCCGGCTTGACGCTGATCTCGGCGGCCCGGGCGTCGATCGCCGCGCGGCGCTCGGCGGCCTCGGCGAGGGCGCGCTGCGCCGCCGGGCTGAGGATGCGGGGCGGGGCGGCGCCGTCTCCGGCCTCCTCGGCCGGGTCCTGTCGGTGCGGGTCCTGTCGGTGCAGGTCTCTTGCGGTCGGCTCTTGCATCGCGCTCGCTCGGGTGTGAGGGCGTGGGTCCGGAAGACGTCGGATCTGGAGCAGAAGTGGCATCGCGGGACACAGGCCGCAACACGCGGAACGCAGCGGCACCGGGCGGGACCGGTCCGGACATTGCGGGACTGGGGGCGCGCCGCGCGGCGATGCAGGCGGTCGCGGCCCTGATCGGCCAGGAGCGCCCCCCCGCCCTAGACGACGCCCTCGCCCAGGCGATCCGCGCCGAGGCGCTGGCGCCGGCCGATGCCGGGCTGGCGCGGGCCATCGCGGTGGCGACCTTCCGCCGCTACGGGCTGATCCGCGCCGCCCTGGCCGCGCGGCTCGAGCGCGGGCTCCCGGCGGCCAAGCCGCAGCTCACGGCCCTGCTGGCCACCGCGACCGCCCAGATCCTCGACCTCGCGGTCCCCGACCACGCCGCGGTCGACCTCGCCGTGCGGCTCGCCAAGGCGGATACCCGCACGGCCCATCTCGCCGGGCTCGTCAACGCGGTGCTGCGCCGGGTCGCCCGCGAGCGCGACGCGATCCTGGCCGCGGACGCCGACGCCCTGGCGGTCAACACCCCGGACTGGCTCGCCCGCCGCTGGGTCGCGGCCTACGGGCCCGAGCGCGCGGCCGCGATCGCTCGCGCCCACCTCGCGGGGGCCGCCATCGACCTGACCCCGCGGGGCGAGCCCGCCGACTGGGCCGCGCGGCTCGACGCCGTGACCCTGCCGACCGGCTCCCTGCGCCTGCCCGAGAACGGCCCGGCTATTCCCGAGCTGCCGGGCTTCCAGGAGGGAGCGTGGTGGGTCCAGGACGCCGCCGCGGCGCTGCCGGCCCGGCTCCTGGCGCCGCGGGACGGCACCCGCGTCCTCGACCTCTGCGCGGCGCCCGGCGGCAAGACCCTGCAGCTCGCCGCCACCGGCGCCCGAGTCACGGCGGTCGATCGGTCCGCACCGCGGCTGGAGCGCCTGCGCGAGAACGTCGCGCGGCTCGGCTTCGCCGTCGACGTCGTGGTCGCCGACGCACTCGCGCTGGAGCCGCAGGACCACGACGCCGTGCTGCTCGACGCGCCGTGCTCGGCCACCGGGACGATCCGGCGCCATCCGGACGTGGCCTGGACGAAGGCCGAGGCCGATATCGGGCGGCTCGCCGCGCTCCAGGCGAAGCTCCTCGACCACGCGGCCGGGCTGGTGCGGCCGGGCGGCCTCCTCGTCTACTGCACCTGCTCGCTGGAGCCGGAAGAGGGCGAAGCGCAGGTGGCGGCGTTCCTGGCCCGCGATCCCCGCTACGCGCGGGTGCCGGTCCGGCCCGAGGAGGTCGGCGGCGCCGCGGCGCTGATCGACGACCGCGGCGACCTGCGCACGCTGCCGTGCCACCTGCCGGAGTTGGAGGGCGCCCGCGGCGGCCTCGACGGCTTCTTCGCGAGCCGCCTCCGGCGGGCGGACTGACCGGGCACGCGGACCGGGTTGTCTAGAGGCGGGCCGGCGGTCCGCCCCGGCCCCATCATTTCGTGGGGTGCCGCAGGCGAGCCCGGAACCCGGACCTGCCGACGGTGCATTCCCGATCGTGTTGCAAAGGTCCGGAAGACAGGCGTCTGCGGGTCGGCACAGCCGCGCCGCGACGCGATCCCTCTCCCGCACGGGAGAGGGACCCGCGCCCGACTCTCACATCGTTTCCGGGTCATGAGATCGATTCCGCCGTCCTCGCGAGCGGAGCGAACCGAGCCAGCGGCGCTCCGCCTGCCGATGTTGCGCGACCCTGGGTCGCTTCGCTGCGCTCGCGATGACGGAGAAGCGTCGTCGTCGGCGGCGCGCGGCTCAGTTTCCCTTGACAATGTTCCTATTTTGTGCTTCCTGACCGCACCTGTCCGCGGCGGCCCGGGAGCGATCCCGGGGCGTCCTTCGGGGGCCCGCCCGGTGGCTGACCGGCCGGGTCCGGGGACGGGGCGGCGCCCGCGTCGGTGGCTCTCAGCCGCCATCGCCCCGGGCGGCGGACCGGTGCGGGGCGTGCCTCGGACGCGGGCGTGAGACCGGGCGGCACTCTGCCCGGCGGGGTGAGGAAATGCCCCCGCGCCGACCCGCCTCTGGGCCGACCCTGAGCGACCTGCGGACCCGCCCACTACGAGGCGGGGGACGGCTGGAAGGCCACGGCGCCGATGCGGGTTCCGGGGGTTGCGGGCACGGCGTGCCTGCACCTCGACAGAGACCGCTCACGGGGAGTCGCAGGACCGGGACGTCGGAGACGCCGCGACGAGACAGACGGCACCGGCCGGGGACCATGCCCGGCCGATGCCGCGGGGCGCCGCGGGGATCGGATCCCGCGCGTACTTGGCCGACACCTGGGTTCCCGCGGCGTCCCGCGTCCCTCGTGCTCGCCTCCCGGGCCATGCCCCCGGCGCCACGCGCGCGCGGGGACGATCACGCGTGTCCGCGAGCCTCGGCGTTTCGCGCCCGAATCGGCGCAGGAGCGCCCCCCGGCCGGAGCGGGCGCCCAGGCCCGCGGCGACCCGCGACCCCTGGAAAGTTGACGGCGGCCCGGCGGACTGCCATCCGCCCGTCCGACACGTCCGCCCGCCCGCGACATCCTCGAGTCCGAAGAGCCCATGACCGACCTGATCGAGACGATCCGCCGGACGCTCGTGCCGATCCACAAGGAGGGCTATCCCTTCATCCTGATCGGCATCGTGCTGACGGTGCTGGCCGGCTACTTCTCCCAGTTCTTCGGCTGGATCTTCCTGATCCTCACCCTCTGGGTCTGCTACTTCTTCCGCGATCCGGAGCGCGTCACCCCGGTGGCGGACGGGCTCGTGATCTCGCCCGCCGACGGGCGCGTGAACCTCATCGCCACCGTCCTGCCGCCGCCCGAGCTCGACCTGCCGCAGGTGCCGACCCTGCGGGTCTCCGTGTTCATGAACGTGTTCGACTGCCACGTGAACCGGGTGCCGGTGGCGGGCCGGATCGGCCAGATCCACTACACGCCGGGCCTGTTCCTCAACGCCGAGCTCGACAAGGCCAGCGACGACAACGAGCGCAACGGCATGGTCATCGAGACGACCCATGCCGGCCAGCCGAAGCGGGTCGGCGTGGTGCAGATCGCCGGCCTCGTGGCCCGGCGCATCGTCGGCTTCGTCGCGGCGGGCGACGTGCTCGGCGTCGGCGAGCGGTTCGGCCTGATCCGCTTCGGCTCGCGGGTGGACGTGTACCTGCCGGCCGGCTCGACCGTGCTGGTCGGCCTCGGCCAGAAGGCGGTGGCCGGCGAGACGGTGCTGGCCGATCTCGGCGGCGGCCCGGAGCGGCTGTTCAAGCGGATCTGAGGCGGCCATGGACGATCTCTTCCCGCCCTTCGCGCCCGACCCGAACGAGCCGCGGCCGCGCCGGTTCAAGCCGGTGCCGTTCCGGATGATCGCGCCCAACATGATCACCCTGATGGCGCTCTGCCTCGGGCTGACGGCGATCCGGCTCGCCTTCGAGGGCAAGTTCGAGCCCGCCGTCATCGCCGTGGTGGTGGCCGGCGTGCTCGACGGCATCGACGGGCGGGTGGCGCGGCTGCTCAAGGGCACGTCGCGCTTCGGCGCGGAGCTCGACTCGCTCGCCGACTTCGTGAATTTCGGCTGCGCCCCGGCCCTGATCCTCTACGGCTTCGTGCTGTTCCACCTGAAGTCGGTCGGCTGGATCGTGGCGCTGATCTTCGCCATCGCCATGGCGCTGCGCCTCGCCCGCTTCAACGCGATGCTGGACGACCCGAACCGGCCGGAATGGAAGAAGGACTTCTTCGTCGGCATGCCGGCGCCGGCGGGGGCGCTCACCGCGATGCTGCCGCTCTACCTGCACTTCCTGGGCTTCGGCATCGAGACCTGGGCGGCGCCGGCGGTCCTGATCTACGTGCTGTGCATCGCCCTCTTGGTGGTCTCCACGGTCCCGACCTACTCGGGCAAGACCATGGGCAAGCGGGTACCGCGCAGCCTCGTCCTGCCGATCTTCCTGTTCGGCGTGGCGGCTTTCGGCATCCTGATCAGCTACCCGTTCGAGGCCCTGGTGGCGGTGAGCGGCGGCTACCTGCTGACCATCCCGGTCGTCGCCGCCCAGTATCGCCGGCGGCTCAAGGCGGAGCCGGCGCTCCCGGCCGGGGAGCGGCCCGCGGCCGGGGCGGATGCGCAGCCCGAGAGCGGTGCGGAGGCGCGGCCGCCGGCCGTCTAGCCGGACCGGGCGCTGGCCGCCGCGGGATTCTCCCCTACCTTGGCAGCGTTCGTGGAGGGGGTTCCGGAGATGCTCGAGGAATTCAAGAAATTCGCGCTGCGCGGGAACGTGGTCGATCTCGCGGTCGGCGTGATCATCGGCGCGGCCTTCGGGGCCATCGTCAATTCAGCCGTGCAGGACATCTTCATGCCGGTGATCGGCGCGATCACCGGCGGGCTCGATTTCTCGAACTACTACATCCCGCTCTCGTCCAAGGTGCAGGCCGGCTTGCCCTACGTGGACGCGAAGAAGCAGGGCGCCGTCCTCGGCTACGGCCAGTTCCTGACGCTGACGCTCAACTTCGCCATCGTCGCCTTCGTGCTGTTCCTGGTGATCCGCGCGATGAATCGTCTGCAGCACGCCGAGGTCAAGAAGCCCGACGAGGTTCCGGCCGACGTGAAGCTGCTCTCCGAGATCCGCGACCTGCTGGCGACGAAGCCGCGCGTCTGACGGCTCAGCCCGCGCGCGTGTCGTCGTCCGACGGCTTCACCCCGAAGGCGTCGAGGATCTGGTCGAGGGCCTGCCCGACGGCGCCGGTGCCCTCCTCGTGGGTCTTCAGGCGGGTCTCGAGCCTGCGGATCTGCGGCTCGAACGCGTCGGGCACCGGGTCGTCGCCCAGGAAGCGCGGCTTGTCGGTCCCGACCGGCAGGACGCTGCGCAGCTGCTGGCCGAGATGGTCGCGCACCGGTTCCGGCAGGGTGGATTTCGGATCGGTGGGAGTGTCGCTCATGGTCGCCTCACGGGTCGAACCGTCGTCAACGGCCGGACGGATGAAGCGTTGCGCCGGCGGCCGCGTCTGCGGGAATGCCCCCGGAGCCAAGCTCCGGGGGCGTTCGGGCCGGCACGAGACCGGCCCAGGGTCTTAGTCGATGACTTCGACGATGCGGTGACCGCGGTCGACCAGCACCGGGCGGTCGTTCACCACGGTGTAGCGGTAGCCCGGCTGCACGCGGTACTCGCTCGGGACGTCGTAGTAGGTCACGCCCGAGTTCGGCAGGGTCGTGCCGACGGCGACGCGGCCGTCGTAGTCGTACGAGCGGACGTTGCGCTCGCGGACGTAGCTCCGGAAGCGCGGGGCCATGTCGACGCCGAGGATGCCGCCCACCGTGCCGGTGGCCGCGCCGACCGCGCCGCCGACGATGCCGCCGATCGGGCCGGCCGCGTCGGCACCCGCGGCGGCGCCGCGCTCGGCGCCCGGGATGGTGCCCTGGGCCTGCGCGGCCAGCGGCAGCGACAGGGCGAGGGCCGAGGCGGCGATGAGGGTCTTGAAGGTCATGCGGTGCGTCTCCGTTCCGTGGTGTTTCGCCGCGCGGGCGCAGCGAAGCTCGGGCCGGTAACGCCCGATCCCCGGAATCGGATGCATCTTTTTTTGTGGAGCGCCGGCCCGCGGCGGCCCGGGCGCCTACGCGTCCTTGGGCATCGCCGACTGGATGAACCGGTCGGAGCCGAGATCCTCCTCGTCGTAGCCCAGGAGCTCCGCGAGGCGGCCGCGGGCGCGGCTGACGCGGCTCTTCACGGTGCCGACCTTGCAGCCCATGATCGTCGCGGCCTCTTCGTAGGAGACGCCCTCGGCGCCGACCAGCACCAGCGCCTCGCGCTGGTCCGGCGGCAGCTTGGCGAGCGCCGACTGCAGGTCCTCGACGTCGAGCCTGTCGCCCTGGTGCGGCGCGGTGGCGAGCCGGGCCGCGTAGGACCCGTCCTGGTCCTCGACCTCGCGGACACGCTTGCGGTGGTCCGAGTAGAAGATGTTGCGCAGGATCGTGAACAGCCACGCGTTCAGGTTCGTCCCCGGCTGGAACCGGGCGCGGTGCTGCCAACCCTTCAGCAGGGTGTCCTGGACGAGGTCGTCCGAGCGGGCCGGGTTCGAGGTCAGCGACAGCGCGAAGGCGCGCAGCGACGGCACGGCCGCGAGCAGGCCGTTGCGGAATTCCGGCTCGATCGCCTCGCCCCGGGCGCGCAGCGCCGCCTCGAGCTTCTCGATCAGCTCGGCGAAGCGGGACGGCAGCGTCTCCTCGCCGATCCGGTCGTAGACCGTGCGCAGGTGCTCCCCGAGATGCGTGCGGATGCCGGGCGCCAGGTTCGGGCGGCCATCCCGAGTCCCGTCCTCCTGGGACAGGACGGTGTCGGTGTCGTCGCGGGTCATGCGTATCGCGCTCGTCAACTCATCGTGGCTCGACCTGTGGTCCCGAGCGGGTCGAGGCGGAGCGCTTGCCGGCTCGAACCGGTGGTGAGGTCCGGCCGATGCGCTCCTGTTACCGGGATTCTAGCGCATCGGCCGCGGCCATGCACCCTCGGGCAAAACACACTTAAGCTAAGTTGGCCGGTCTCAACAGCCGGATCGCCCCGTCGCGCAGGGTCAGGACGTCGCCGCGGGCGAGATCGGTCCAGCACTCGTCCCGGGTCAGCGCCTGCGTGGCGATGACCGTCACCACGTCGTGCTCGGTGGTCTCCTTGGCGAAATCCACCTGCCAGTCCTCGTCGATCAGGGTGGCCTTCCCGAAGGGCGCGCAGCGGGTGAGATAGCAGAGGCGCTTGCCGCAATGGGCGTAGAGGGTGCGGCTGTCGGTGAGCAGCATGTTGAACACGCCGAGCGCGTGCAGCTCGCCCGCGAGGTCGGCCACCGCCCGGTCGAGGGTCTCGGGGCGGGGCAGCGCGCGGAACCGGGCCTGGAGCCGGCCGAGCATCCAGCAGAAGGCGTGCTCGCTGTCGGTGGAGCCGATCGGCATGAAGCCGCCCAGCGGCAGCCGCTTCACGCCCTTGAGCTGACCGTTATGCGCGAAGGTCCAGCGGCGGCCCCACAATTCCCGGGAGAACGGGTGGGTGTTCTCCAGGCTGACCCGGCCGCGATTGGCCTTGCGGACATGGGCGACCACGATCCGGCTCTTGATCGGCATGTCGCGCAGGAGCCGGGCGAGCTGCGAGCGGGCGCTGGGCTCCGGCTCGTGGAAGCTGCGGCAGGTGCGGCCGTCGTAGAAGCTGATACCCCAGCCGTCGGCGTGCGGCCCGGTCTCGCCGCCGCGCCGGGCGAGGCCCGCGAAGGAGAAGCGGATGTCGGTCGGCACGTTGGCGCTCATGCCGAGCAGTTCGCACATCGTCTTTCAGCCGGGCCATGCGGGGAAGCGGCCCCGTTTAGGAGCGTTCGGCCGTCCCGACAACGGCTTTCGCGCGGGTCAGCGGGCGAGATAGTCGGTCAGCGTCATGCCGACCATGATGGCGACCCAGAAGAAGCCGAGCCCCGAGAACAGCCGGATCAGCGGCGGCTCGTGGATCACCTCCATGGAGACGAGGAGGATCAGCGCCACCATCACGGCGACGACCGCGAGCTCCACGATCCAGACCTGCGCGAAGGGGAGGGTGGCGCCCAGCGTCACGTTGACGGCGAGCAGGGCGAGCAGCGCCAGGAAGGTGAGGACGGGCGTGCGCAGGCGCTTCCGGAGCAGGGCGCGGTCGTCGGCGCTCAGGGTCGCGAGGGGGTTCCGCATCCTACCGGTTCACCACGTAGAGGATCGGGAAGGCGAGGATCCAGACCAGATCGATGAAGTGCCAGTACAGGCCGTAGACCTCGATCCAGTTCTGGTGCCGGGCGAGGAACCCGGCCCTGGCGGCCATCCACGTCATGCCGAGCAGGAGCGCGATGCCGGTGAACAGGTGCAGCGCGTGGAGCAGCGTGGCGACGTAGTAGAGGTTCACGAACAGCCGCGCCGCCGGCGTCTCGGCGAGGGCGAAGGGCCTGTCGCTGAGGAACGGCATCATGTGCTCGGCCCAGTCGGCGTAGTACTCGTAGCCCTTGAGCACGAGGAACAGGCCGCCCAAAGCCGCGGTCGCCAGCATCGCCCGGACCATGGCGCGCTGCCAGCCCATGCGCGAGAACTCGATCGCCATCGACATGGTCAGGCTGGAGCAGATCAGCACCACGGTGTTGGTGGCCCCGATCCAGAACTTCAGGTGCTTGGCCGCCGCGACCGTCGCCTCGGGGTGCTGGATCCGGGTGATCAGCGCCACCAGGAACAGGGCCGCGAACAGCAGGAGCTCGGTGATCAGCCACGCCCAGATGCCGAGCGTCGCCGCTTCGCGCTGCTGCGCCACGCTCTCGAAATGGTGGGCGCGGGCGACCCCGACGCCGTCGGCGAGGGGCTCGCTCATCCGTGCTGGTCCCGGGCTTCCTGGGCCTGGATCGGGTAATCGTAGGGGATGCGCGGCACCTCCGGCGGGGACAGGAAATTGTGCGTCGGCGGCGGGGACGACGTCTCCCACTCGAGCCCCTTCGCGTTCCACGGGTTGGCGGGCGCCTTCCGCCCGAACCAGAGGGAGTAGACGAGGTAGAGCATCGGGAAGAGGTAGCCCGCCGCCAGGATCGTGGCGCCGGCCGAGGACAGGACGTTCAGGAGCTGGAACTCGGCCGGGTAGGTCGCGTAGCGCCGCGGCATCCCCAGATAGCCGAGGATGAACTGCGGGAAGAAGGTCACGTTGAAGCCGAGGAAGATCAGCAGCGCCGAGACCCGCCCCCAGGGCTCGCTGTACATGCGGCCGGTGAATTTCGGCCACCAGAAGTGCAGGCCGCCGAGGAAGGCCAGCACCGTGCCGCCGACCATGATGTAGTGGAAGTGCGCGACCACGAAGTAGGTCGCGTGGATGTGCTGGTTGATGGCGAGCGTCGCGAGGTAGAGCCCGGTGAGCCCGCCGAGCACGAACAGGCCGATATAGCCCATCGCGTAGAGCATCGGCGTGTCGAGGCGCAGCGCCCCCTTATGGATCGTCGCGGTCCAGTTGTAGACCTTCACGGCCGAGGGCACCGCCACCGCGAAGGACAGGGCGGAGAATACCAGCGAGGCCAGGTCGCTCTGGCCGTTGACGAACATGTGGTGACCCCAGACGAAGAAGGTCACCGAGGCCAGCCCGATCGACGCGTAGGCGACGAAGCGGTAGCCGAACAGCTTCTTCTGCGCGAAGGCCGGGACGATCTCGGAGATCACCCCCATGCCGGGCAGGACCATGATGTACACGGCCGGGTGCGAGTAGAACCAGAACAGGTGCTGGAACAGCACCGGGTCGCCGCCATAGGCCGGATCGAACACGCCGATATGGAAGGCGCGCTCCGCGATCAGCAGGATCAGCGCGGTGGTGATCACGGGCGTCGCCAGCAGGAAGATCAGGCTCGTGGCGTAGTGCGCCCAGACGAAGATCGGCAGCTTGAACCACGTCATGCCGGGCGCCCGCATGGTGTGGATCGTGACCACGAAGTTGAGCCCGGTCAGGATCGACGAGAAGCCCACGATCGTGACGCCGATCAACGCCGGCAGCACCCAGGTGTTCGAGAAGGCGGTGGAGAGCGGAGCGTAGAAGGTCCAGCCGGTATCGACCCCGCCCAGCACCACCGAGACCAGGGTGAACAGGGCACCAGCCATGAACACGTACCAGCTCGTCAAATTGAGCTTCGGGAAGGCGAGGTCCCTGGCCCCGATCATCAAGGGGATCAGGAAGTTGCCGAAGGTCGCGGGGATCGACGGGATCAGGAAGAACCAGACCATCACCACCCCGTGGATGGTGAAGGCCTTGTTGTAGGTGTCGTTGGTCATGATCGCGCCGTTCGGCACGATCAGCGCGAGGCGCACCACGCCCGCCGCCAGGGCGCCGATCACGAAGAAGCCGGTGATCGAGGCGAGGTAGAGGATCGCGATGCGCTTGTGATCGGTGGTGAGGAACCACGAGCGCAGGGTCGATTCCGCGTGCAGGTAGTCGGATTTTCGCCCGATCGTGGATTCGGGGGCGTGGGGTTCCCGGCGGGCGGTGCCGCCGACGCTGCCCGATGCGCTCATCGTGTCGCTCCCGGCAGCGTCGCGTCCGCGGCCTTGCCGGAGGCCGGACCCGCGTAGGATTTCAGGAAATCGATCAGCGTGCCGAGCTCGTCCGCCGGGATCCGGCCGGCGAAGCTCGGCATCACCTGCTTGCCACCGCCGGCGAGCCGGTCACCGTTCGGGTTCAGGATCTTCTCGCGCAGCCACGCGTCGTCGGCGGTGACGGTGCGCCCGTCCGCGAGCTTGACTTGGCTGCCGTAGAGGCCCGCGAGGCTCGGCGCCTTCACGGACGAACCGGGGTCGTGGCAGCCGGCGCAGCCATAGGCCTCGTAGAGCGCCCGGCCCGCCGCGACCTTGCCCTGCTGCGCGCCGGCGTGGGTCAGCCAGTCCTGGTAGTCGCCGGGATTCATGAAGGTGACCTCGCCGCCCATCACGGAATGGTCGGTGCCGCAATATTCCGAGCAGTAGAGATGGTAGGTGCCGGTCTTCTCGGCCTTGAACCACAGGTCGGTGTAGCGGTCGGGCAGGGCCGCCACCTGCATCCGCACGGCCGGCAGGTAGAGGGCGTGGATCACGTCCTGGCTGATGATATGCAGCCGGATCGGCTGGCCGATCGGCAGGTGCAGGTTGTTGATCTCGGACTGGCCCGTCGGGTGCTGGAACTTCCACATCCACTGCCGGCCGATCACCTCGACCACCATGGCGTCGGGGGGCGGGTTCTTCGACTCGACGAACAGTCGGGCACCCCAGACGAAGAAGATCAGCGTCAGCAGGAACGGAATCAGCATCCAGCTGATCTCGATGAGGTTCGACCGGATGCCCGAGGGGCTCCGGTCCGCCTCGGAGCCCTCGCGGTAGCGCAGGGCGAAGTAGGTGATCGCCACGAAGACCGGCACGGTCAGCAGCAGCGTCAGCACCGTGAAGGCCAGGATCAGCAGGTCGGTCTCGGTCGCGGTGGCGGAGACCGCGGCGGGCCAGAGCTGGAGGGATTCGTGGCTCGGCGTCATCGCGCGGCGGGCTCCGACGGTTCGAGGGAGCGGCCGACGGTCAGGTCCATCGCGCGCCCGATCGGGATGCGGGCGCGAGTGTGGGCCTCGTCCCGGTAGCCGTAGCCGGAGAGGCGCGCCGCGGCCTCGGCCCGCTCGCGGTCCAGGTCGGCGTAGGGGTCGGCCTGCAGGTTCGGCGGCGGCGGCGCCAGCCGCGTCGTCTGCTGCGGCGTCAGGGCGGGCAGCGCCCGGCGCTGGCTCGCCGCGAAGGTGCCCATCAGCCAGACCATCGCGCCGACGACCGCCAGCGCCGCGAGCGCGAGGCCCGCCATCACCAGCACGGTGTTGCGGACGTTGACGTCGCGCGTCTCGTGCCCGGGATCGTCGGGATGGCGCTGGGTGTTGGCCGCCGGGCGCGGCGGCCGCCCGTTCAGGAGGCCGCTGCCGCGCAGGGTCAGCCCCGCGAGGATCGCCGGGATCAGGCCGGTGGGTCCGTCCGCGCTCATGCCGGCCTCCCGGCGCGGCGGGCGGTCGCGGCCGCGCGGTCGGCGCGCGGACGCATCAGCGGGCGCAAAGCGGCCGCGAGGCAGGCCACGGCGCCGGCGGCCAGCACGTCGCTCGGCCGGAGGACGAAGCGGTCGCGCACCGCCGGGGTGACCAGCCAGAACATCTCCAGGGCGTGGACGGCGAGCGCCGCGCCGGCCAGGATCCGGGTGGTCGGGCGGCCCGGCCGCAGGGTCGCGAGCCCGGCCAGGACCACGACCGCGCCGGCCACGATCGCCAGCGCCCGCCCGACCCAGCCGCCGCGGGCGAGGTACCACGCCACCTCGGGCGGCAGGTTGGCCGACCAGACGATCAGGAACTGCACGAAGTGCATGTAGGCCCAGAGGCCGAGCAGCACGACGAGGGGGACGAGCCGGCCCCGGCCGGGGGCCGTGCGGCCGCGCCCCACGGGCTCCGGCTCCTCCCAGGCCAGCAGGATCGCCGCCGCGAAGGCGAGGCCGCTCCACGCCGTCATCACCAGGAGACCCAGGAGGGTGGAGTCGAGCCGCGGATCCAGGGAGGCGACGACGTCGGTGACGAACAGCGTGCCGATGACCGCGTGCAGCCCCACCGCCGGCACGGTCCGCCCCTCGCCGGGCGCGTCGAACGGTCTGGCGAAGCGCAGCGCCAGCCAGGTCCAGGCCGCGAGGTAGGCGATGACCCGGACCGCGAAGAACGGCACCGTGAACCACAGGGCGGCCAGCGGCGTGCGCGCCGGGGCGCTCACCCACGGATAGAGCAGGGGCGCGGCGGCCAGCAGCGGCAGCGCCAGCACGGCCGCGACCGGCATCAGCGCCGTCAGCCGGCGCAGGCCCGCCAGCATCTCGATGCCGCCGCGCTCGCGGACCCGCTTGCCGAAGCGCTCGGCCACGATGACCACCGGCAGGGCGCCGACCGGCAGGGCGAGGAGGACCAGCCACGCCGCGAGATACGAGGCCGCGGCTCCGCGCCAGCCGCCCGCGATCAGGCAGACGGCCAGGAGGACGAGGCCGGCGAGGCCGAGAAGGGCGGGGCGCCTCACCGCGCCGCCTCCAGCCGCGCGCGATCCGCCTCGGGCAGGCTCGCCACCGGGGCGTCCTGGCTGAGCTGGAGGGCGCGGACGTAGGCGACGATCGCCCAGCGGTCGGCGGAGGGGATCATCTGGGCCATGCCGAACATCGCCTTCCGGCCGTTCGAGATGGCGTCGTAGAGGTCGGACGCGGAGGCCGCGCGCACCGGCCCGGCGGTGAGGTCGCCGGCGGACGGGAAGCCCCGGGCCACGATCATCCCGGCGCCGCGGCCGTCCTGCCCGTGGCAGGGGGTGCAGAACACGCCGTAGCGCTCGCGGCCCTGGTCGAGCAGCGCCCGGCTGATCGCCTGCGGCTGCGGCGCCGCGCGGGCCGGATCGATCCGCGGCACGGTGCCGGCCACCGGCTGGCGCATCGTGATCTCGCGGGGGAAGAACGGATTCTTGTCCCAGGTCTTGGTCTTGGCCCGGGCCTGATCGGCCATGTCGGCCTCGCCGCAGGCGGCGAGCGGCGCGAGGGCCAGGCAGGCGAGGAGGGCGCGTGGCCCGGCGCGGCGGGCGGTGCGGCGGACGGCGCGCCTCATCGCGGGATCCGCCGGATCTCGAGGGGGCGCCCGGCCTCGGCCGGCAGGGAGGCGAGCCGCCGCTCGATCCGCGCCGCGTCGAACCGGTCGCCCCGCGCCTCCGCGGAGAGGAAGAACCGGTCCTCCGAGGCGCGCAGGAAGCCCGGGATGTTGAAGGCCGGATGGTTCAGGCGCGGCAGGCGGTTGAGCACGAGGAGCGCGAGGTGGATCGCCACGCAGCCGGCCATCATCGCGAAGGAGACGCTCGGGACCACGAAGGACGGCCAGGACAGGCGCGGGCGGCCGCCGATCAGGAACACGTAGTCGTAGGCCGTGGCGTAGATGCACAGCGCGAAGAAGCCGAAGCCGCCGAGCAGGGCGCCCGCCAGGGCGTAGGGCAGGATCGAGCGCCCCTCCAGGCCCAGGGGCCGCAGGGTGCGGGGCATCGGCACCGGTCCGTGCCCGTCGAGATGGACGTGGTCCGGGCCGATCCCGGACACCGCCTGGAGGGCGGCGGCGAGGTCGCCCTGGCTCGCGAAGGTCGCGGACACGCCCCACAGGGGCGCGGTGACCGGGTTCTCCTCGGGGCGACCCGTGGCCCCGGACGCGGCCGCGCGGGCGGCCTCCTGCGCGGCCGGCGACGCCGTCAGGGCGAGGCGGCGGCTCTCGACGATCGAGACGGCCGGCAGGTAGCGCAGGAACAGGAGCAGCAGGGTCAGGAAGAGCCCGATCGAGCCCGCGAAGGTGGCAATGCCCCAGATGTCGGTCGTGTAGGGCAGCCTCGAGGAGGGCAGGAAGTCCTGCGTCAGGGTGACGACCAGGACCATGACGTGGTCGGCGTAGGCACCGATCGCCACGAGGAGCCCCACCGCCGCGATCGCCGGCGGCGCCGTGCGGGCGCGGGCGGACCACAGGATCTGCGCGGGCAGGACGAGGCACAGGACCGCCGTCCAGGACACCAGGGCGTGGTCGCCGGTCATGCGCCGGACCAGGACGCCGCGCCCCTCGGCGTCGCCGTTGAGGAAGGTGTCGAAGTACTCGGCCGCGTAGCAGTAGGCGCTGGCGCAGCCGAGGCAGAGCAGCAGCCGCCCGAGCACGTCGAGATGGCGGTCCGTCACCAAGGCGTCGAGGCCGTAGACGAGGCGGATCAGCATCACGGTCACCGCCGTGACGCCGACGCCCGAATAGACCGCGTTGACCAGGAAGCTCACCGGCAGCAGCGTGCTGTGCCAGCCGGGCATCAGCGAGCCCGCCAGCATGACCGAGGCCCCGGTCTGGACCGAGACCACCAGCAGCACGCCGAGGAGCGCCACCGTCCGGTAGGCCTGGACCCAGATCTGCCAGTGGGCCGCCGAGCCGCGCCAGCCCGAGGCGAGGATGCCGTAGACCTGCGCGCGCAGGAGGGCGAGCTTGCGGGTCGGCGCCTTCGCGTCGAACTGGCGGAGCGCCTCGACGTGGGCCCGGTCGCGCAGCGTCGCGAGGTCCGGCAGCAGGCCGATGAACCAGAGGCTGACGCAGATCACCAGGAACGACACGATGTCGATCGCGTCCCACAGGAGCGGCGAGCGGAACTGCGGCCAGAGATCGTAGGTGTTGGGGTAGGGCAGGTTCCAGAAGAAGAACCAGGGCCGCCCGAGATGGATGATCGGGTAGAGGCCGGCGGCCGCGGTGGCGAGCAGCGCCAGGGTCTCGGCGACTCGGTTCACCGCCCCGCGCCACTCCGCGCCGAGCAGGAGCAGGATCGCCGAGACCAGCAGGCTGCCGGAGGCGACGCCGATCCACCAGTCGTAGCTCGCGATGTCCAGCGCCCAGACGACGGCGTTGTTGTTCGCCCAGATGCCGGGGCCGGCGTAGAGCAGGTAGCCGAGGGTGAGGACGAACAGGCCGAGGAGCGAGGCCGCCCCCGCGAAGGCGATCCACCAGCGGCGGTTACCGGGATGCGTCAGCGGGATCTCCGCGACCGCGCCGCCGATGTCCTCGAGGGTCGCGTCGGGCCGGATCAGGGCGCCGGACATGCTCAGCCCTCCCGTCCGTTGGGATCGGCGGCCGGGGCGAGCCCGGCGAGGTAAGTGGTGCGCGGCCGCGTGTTGAGATGCCCGAGGAGCGCGTATTCCCGCGTGTCCCGGCGGGCGGCCGAGACCTGGCTCCCCGGGTCGGCAACGTTGCCGAAGGTGATCGCCCGGGTCGGGCAGGCGCCCTGGCAGGCGGTCTCGACGCTGCCGTCGGGGATCGGCGCGTGGGCGTCCTTGGCCGAGGTGATCCGCGCCGCCGTGATCCGCTGGATGCAGTATGTGCACTTCTCCATCACGCCGCGGGACCGGACCGTGACCTCGGAGTTGCGCTGCTGCTGCTCCACCGGGGTCGTGCCGCCGGTATAGTCGCGGTAGTTGAAGCGCCGGACCTTGTAGGGGCAGTAGCTCTGGCAGGTCCGGGTGCCGACGCAGCGGTTGTAGACCTGCAGGTTCAGGCCCTCGCTGTCGTGGAGCGTCGCCTCGACGGGGCAGCCGAGCTCGCAGGGCGCCTGCTCGCAATGCATGCAGGGCACCGGCTGGAAATGCGTGGTCGGGGCGTCGAGGCCGCCCGCGTAGTAGCGGTCGACCCGCAGCCAGCCCATCCAGCGGCCGAGCGCGACCTCCTCGCGCCCGACGACGGGGATGTTGTTCTCCGCCTGGCAGGCGGTGACGCAGGCGTTGCAGCCGATGCAGGCGTCGAGGTCGATGGCCATGCCCCACTGCGCGGCGACCCAGCGGTCCTGGCTCTCCGGGGGCGGGTAGAACGAGGCGGGGGTCGGCGCACCCTTCGGGTCGCCCGCGGGCGCGGCGCCGAGCGCCTGGACGCGCACGAGGTCCTGCCCCTCCATCGTGCCGAGGTGCTGGGTGGTCACCGGCTTGCGCACGCGGCCGGTCTTCGTCAGCCGTGCGCCGACGAGGCGCCAGGTCGAACCGGCCGGGCGCAGGGGCGCGGAATCGTAGCCGAGGCCGCGGGCGAGGTGGTCCGGCACGTCGCGGCCGTAGCCCAGGGTGAGGGTGACGGTGTCGTCGGCCTGGCCGGGCAGGATCCAGGCCGGCCCCTCGACCGCGCGGCCGC
Source organism: Methylobacterium sp. yr668 (assembly GCF_900116245.1). NCBI lineage: Bacteria > Pseudomonadati > Pseudomonadota > Alphaproteobacteria > Hyphomicrobiales > Methylobacteriaceae > Methylobacterium > Methylobacterium sp. yr668. Next base: position 40,115 of record NZ_FOZY01000014.1, read on the forward strand.
CGGCCTCGACCCGCAGGATGTCGCCGGTCGCGATCCCCGAGCGCTCGGCGAGGCGCGGGCTCACCGCGACCACGTTCTCCCAGACCACCTTGGTCAGCGGCTTCGGGAGTTCCTGCAGCCACGCGAGGTCGGCGTGGGTGCCGTCCCAGATCGTCGGATCGGGCCGGAACAGCACTTCGACCTCGCCGGCGGACGCGGAGGATGGGGCGGCCGCGGGGGCCGCCGCCTGCGTCAGCGCGACGGTCTCGGCCGGGCGCGCGCTGCCCGCCCAGAAGCCGAGGCGCAGGGCCTCGGTGAAGCGGGCCTCGAAGGCCGCGTCGTCCTCGCCGGCGCTGCGCGCGCCCGCCTTGAGGAGGTCGAGGGCGTCCTGGCCGCTCTCCCCGCCCTCGCCGCCGGCCAGGAAGGCCAGCATCTCCGAGGGCGTCCGACCGTTGTAGAGGGGCGCGACGGTCGGCTGGATCAGCCCCACGGTCCCGTCGAGGGACCGGATGTCGCCCCAGGATTCCAGCGGGTGGGCGGCGGGCAGGTGCCAGTCGGCGTGCGCGCCGGTCTCGTCGTAGTAGAGTCCCGCGTGGATCTTGAGCGGGACGCGCGCCATCCGGGCGGCAAAGTCGAGGGCGCCCGGCGCCTCGTAGACCGGGTTGGCGCCGAGCACGACGAGCGCCTTGACGGCACCCTGATCCATGGCCTCCGCGAGCTCTGCCAGGGTCCCGGCGCCCGTCTCCTCCGCGGGCGCCGTGTGGACCAGGGTCGCCCCGGTGTTGCCGAGGACGCCGTTGAGGCGGTGGACCAGCGCGTGCAGTTCCGGGCTCGCGGTCAGGCCGGCGGTGACGATGCCGCTTCCCCGGGCCTCGGTGAGCGCCGTGCCGGCGCCCCGCGTCCAGCGCGCGACGGGGTCGTCGCCCATCGGCGCCGCGCCGCCCGCGGCCAGGGCGAGGAGGTCCCGGGCGAGGTCCTCCAGCCGGCCGGCCGGGACCGCGAGACCGTAATCCGCCTTGGCGCTGGTCAGCGTCGGCGTCGGCGCCGCCGCGTGGAGGGTGAGGAGGCGCCCCTCCGCGTAGGCCGCGCGCCGCGCCTCGCTCCAGCGCCGCGCCAGGCCGACCTGGCCCGGCCCGAGGTCCAGGAAATCGCCGTCCAGCGCCACGATGGTGCGGGCGCGGCCGAAATCCGGGATGGTCTCCAGCGGCCGGCCGTAGGCCTGGCGGGCGCCCTCGTAGATCCCGCCGCGGCCGGCCCCGGCGCCGGTGTACCAGCGCAGAGCCGGGTAGGCAGCCCGCAGCCGCGCGATCTGGGCCGCCACGCCGGGCGACGTCACCGGGCCGGTGAGCAGGGCGAGACCCTCGCCCCGGCTCTCGCGCCAGCCCGGCATCCGCGCCTGGAGATCCGCCCGGAACGCCGGCCAGGAGCTCGGCCGGCCGAGATGCTGCACCGCCTGGGAGCGGAACGGGTCGTAGAGCCCGAGGACCGAGGCCTGGGCCAGCACGTCGGTGCCGCCGCGGCTCCAGGGATGCTCGGGGTTGCCCTCGATCTTCAGGGGGCGGCCGTTGCGGGTGGTGACCAGGATGCCGTTGCCGAAGCCGTCGAACACCGCCGAGGAGGCGTAGGACAGGTCCGTGCCGGGCACGATCCGCTCGGGCTGGTTGACGTAGGGCACCTCGTAGTCGCGGCCGTTGCCCCCACCGCAGGCGGTGAGGCCGCCCAGCGCGAAGGAGGCGGCCATGAGCTTCAGGAAGCCGCGCCGCTCCGGGGCGGCGGCGAGCCGGGACGCCGACGGGAACTCGGCCGCCAGATAGGCGCGGAACTCGGGGCTGTCGGCCACGGCGTCGAGGCTGCGCCAGAAGCGCGGTCCGTCGCCGCCGGCGAGTTTTTCGCGCAGGGCCGCGATGTCGGGGGCGCCGGTCATCGGTGGCAGATCCCGCATTCGGTCAGCCGCTCCCCGCCGCGGATGTGGTACTGGGCCACGAGCTTGGGGCCCAGACTCGCCTGGTCGGCCGGCGGCTTCCAGGACATGTTCCAGACCTGATCCGGCGTGCGGACGTACTTCTCCGGGGCCCGGTGGCAATCGAGGCAGAACTGCATCTCGAAGGCGTTGGCCCGGTAGGTCATCTGCATCGACGTGACGTCGCCGTGGCAGGTCGAGCAGCCGATCCCCTTCGTCACGTGGACGGAGTGGTTGTAGTAGACGTATTGCGGCAGCTTGTTCAGCCGCTTCCATTCCAGTGGCTTGTCCTGCGCGTAGCTGTCGCGCACCGGCTTGAGCATCTCGGAGCCGGTCCAGATCTGCGAGTGGCAGGTCATGCAGGTGTGCGTCGGCGGGATGCCGGCGGTGGCCTCCCGGTCGACCGTGGTGTGGCAGTAGCGGCACTGGATGCCGAGCTCGCCGGAATGGTGCTTGTGGCTGAACGGCAGCGGCTGGGCCGGCGCGATCCCGACGCCCGTGACGTAGTTCGAGCGCACGATCCCGGCCGCCAGGACCGGGACGCCCACTAGGCAGGCCACGCCGGTCATCAGCGCGAGGCGGTAGAGCGCGTCGGCGCCGGGGGTGAACAGCTGCGCCATCAGGCCGTCCCGGACGTCGAGCCGGCCGTGCCGTGCCCTTCGGTCTGCTCAGCCCCTCGCCGCACGCGTCACCCCATCCTCTGGTCCCGCCCGAGATCGGCTGCGCCGGCACGCCCACGCGATGCGGTCCGGGCGGACGCGGCGAGCGGACCTCGCGGCACGCTCCGGATCGCGCCGCGTGCAGGGAATCGAACCTAGAGCGCTTCCAGACCAGGGCTAGAACTTGGATCAGTCCGGCCGACATGTCGCATGGGGCCGGGCCGCGCCGGCCGCCCTTTCCGCCGCGGCCCCGAAGGCCTATGCCGCGGACGGCGGCGGACCGCGGCGGACCCGCCCGATGCTGTCCGGAGACGCATGGAATCCGATCCTCTCCTCCTGACGTGGCGCGCCGCGCGGCCTCAGCACACCGTCGCGGCGGCCCTCGCGGTCGGGGTCGGCGCGCCGCTCTGCGCGCTCGCGCTCCTGTGCCTGCGCGACCTGATCGCGGTCCTGCCGCGCGACGAGGCGCCGGTCCTCCCGTTCCTGCGCGTGGCGGCGGAGCTCCCGGGCCGGGAACTGGTGCTCGTCCCCGGCATCCCGATGCGCCCCGCCGAACTCGAACTCACGGCCTTCCTGTGCATCGCGGTCTGCGCGCTGGCGCTGGCGGGGGTCGGCTGGTTCGTGGCGCGCCTGTGCTTCAAGGCGCAGAACAGGGCCGGGGACGCCGTCCGCGAGGGCGTGCTGCAGGCGATCCTCGACGCGCCCGCGGGCGCGCGGGACGAGGCGCGCGGCCTCACCCGGATCGTCGGCGAGGTGCTGGCCCGGGCCGACCGCCTGCTGGCCGCCGGCATCGTGCTGCCGGCGATGACCATCGCGGCCCTGATCCTGGCCCTCGGCTTCGCGGCGCTCGCCGCGCCCAGGCTGGTCCCCGCGGCGGTGATCGGCCTCGCGGCGATCGGCCTCGCCTACGGGCTGGTGCTCGAGCGCGCGCGCGACCGGCACGATCTGCGCCTGCGCTCGAGCGCGCGCGCCGAGGAGAGCCTGAACGACCTCGTTCGGCGGCTGCCCGCCGTGCGCAACCACGGCGCGGCGGCCATCGAGCGCCGCCGGATCGCCGCCCGCGTCGCCGCGATGCGGGCCAATGTCGGGCGGGCCGAGGCGCGGCTGGCCTATGCCCGGGCGCCGGCCCTGGCCCTGGCGGTGATCCTTCCGGCGATCGCCGCCGGCACCGCGCTGTGGCGCTCGGGACCGGGCCAGCCGCCCGCGGCCCCGGTGGATCCGGCCGCCCTCGTGGCGGCCGTGGGCGCCTTCGGCCTCGCCGGCTGGCTCGCGGCGATCTGCGCGCGGCTCTGGATGGTCCGCAGGTCCGTGCGCCCGCGCCTGCGCGACCTCGCCCGCACCATCGCGGCCCTCGAGGGGCGGCGGGCCCGGGCCGCCCGCAGCGGCGCCGCCGCCCTGCCGCTGCCCCGGTCCGGGATCCTGGCCACCGAGGGCGTCGGCGCCTTCGATCCGGCCACGGGCGAGCGCCTGACCGGCGTCGACGTGGCCGTGTCGATGCCGGGGCACGTGGCGATCACGGGCAGCCGCGGCAGCGGCGCCCGCGCGCTGGCGGCGGTGCTGGCCGGCCAGGTCGAGCCGACGGCCGGCGCCGTCACCTACGCGGGCACGGACCTGCGCGACTTCGACGCCGCCGAGCGCGCCCGGCGGATCGCCTTCACGTCCGGCGAGGCGATCCTGATGGAGGGCTCCCTCCGGCAGAACCTGCTCTACGGCACCGATCCGGCGACCGCGCCCGACGACATCGCGCTGATCGGGATCAGCCGGCTCACCGGCCTCGACGGCTTCGTGTACGCCCGCGGGCTGACCGGGCGGCTCGACCCGGCCGCCCAGCCGCGGCTCGCCGCCGCGATCGTCGCCGCGCGCCGCACCATGCGGGTGGCGCTGGCCGCCAAGGGCGCCGAGCGCCTCGTCGAGCCCTTCGACCCCGACCGCTACAACAACCAGGCGAGCATCGGCGAGAACATCCTGTTCGGCGAGCCGGTGGGCGGCACCTTCGCGCCCCTGCGCTTCGCCCGCCACCCCTACCTGCGGGCGGTCCTGGAGGCCGAGGGGCTGGTCCGGCCGCTCACCGAGATCGGCCTGTCGGTGGCCCGCAGCACGGTGGAGATCTTCGCCGACCTGCCCAACGACCACCCCCTGTTCGACGCCTACTCGCTGTTCCAGGCGGCCGAGCGGGGCTATTTCGAGGATCTCGTGGCGCGCCTGCCCGGAGCGGCGAGCCTGCGGCGGGGACCGGCGGGCCAGCGCGACCGCGCGCGGCTGATCGGCCTCGCGCTGCGCTACAACGAGTCCCGCCACCGCTTCGGCCTGATCGACGGCCCGTTCGAGGAGCGCCTCGTGCAGGCGCGCCGGTCCTTCGCCCGGATGCTGCCGGCCCACCTCGCCGGCGCGGTGGTGTTCCACGATCCCTCGCGGGTCAATCCGGCCGCGAGCCTGGAGGAGAACCTGCTGTTCGGCCGGATCAGCCTCGGCGAGGCCAATGCCGAGCCGCGGGTGCGCGAACTGGTGCGCCGGGTTCTGGCCGACGAGGGCCTCGAGGCCTCGGTCTACGGCCTCGGCCTCGACAGCAAGGTCGAGATCCAGCCCAGCACCGGGGCGCTGGCGGACGGCGCGATCAACGCCCGCGAGCGGGTGGCGATCGAGCTGAGCCGGTGCCTCGCCCGCGACCCCGACATCCTCGTGGTGGCGGTCGCGATGGACGAGCGGAAGGCCGAGGGCGCGCGCGAGCGTCTCGCCCAACTGCGGCAGGCGCGGGCCGGGCGCGGCCTCATCGTCTTCCTGTCCGAGACGGGCCTCGCCGAGTGCGCCGCGCCGTTCGACGCGGTGATCGCCGTGGAGAACAGCGCGGTCGTCGCGCCCGTGCCGGCGGATGCCGAGCGGGAGCCAGAACCCGCGGCCTGAGGGGAACCGGCGGCGGTGCCCGTCCGCGGGGGAGGCGGCGCCTCCGCGGAGCGACGGGCGGGGCGACGGGCGGACCGGACGCGCAGCCTCACGGCCGCCGCAATACTCCGTCAGGTCGCGAGGCCGCGCCCGTCCGGCAGCCATCCCGGCCGATCCAGCGCGGACGGTTCATGCCCCTGTCGACCTCGCTTCCCCTCGCCGCCGGCCTCGTTCTGCTGGCCCTCGCAGGCCCGGCCGCCGCGCAGGCGGGCAAGGCCGAGGCGCCGATTCCGGCCGCGACCCTCGCGCTGATGGCGCAGAAGGGCGTGACGGCCGCCTCGCCGGTCCTGTTCCGGGCCTACAAGAAGGAATCGGAGATCGAGGTCTGGAAGAAGGGCGCCGCGGGCTACGTCTACATCAAGACCTTCCCGATCTGCCGCTGGTCCGGTCAGCTCGGGCCCAAGCGCAAGACCGGCGACCGTCAGACCCCGGAGGGGTTCTACGCCGTGCCCCGGCGCCAGATGAACCCGAACTCGCACTACTATCTGTCCTTCGACGTCGGCTACCCCAACGCCTACGACCGGGCCCATGGCGGCACCGGCTCCGCCGTGATGGTGCACGGGATCTGCTCGTCCATGGGCTGCTTCGCCATGACCAACGGCACGGTCGGCGAGATCTACGCCATCGCCCGGGACGCGCTGAACGGCGGGCAGGCGGCCTTCCAGTTCCAGTCCTACCCGTTCCGGATGACGGCCGAGAACATGGCCCGCCACCGGACCGATCCCAACATCGCCTTCTGGCGGGAGCTCAAGGCCGGCTCCGACCGGTTCGAGGCCAGCCGGGAGGAGCTGCAGGTCTCGGTCGTCGCGGGCCGGTACGCCTTCGCGCCCGCCCGGGATCCCGCCGTCGAGGCGGCCGTCACCACCCGCCGGGCGGTCGAGGAGGCGCGGATGGCCGCGCTCGCCGAGGCGGGCGAGCCGGCCGTGCGCACCACCTATTCCGACGGCGGGCAGAACGCCTTCTGGGCGGCCTACACGGCCCGGGGCGGCGCGGTAGGGGACATCAGCCGGCCGGAGGCCCTGGCCTTCGCCGGGCAGGAGGTGGTGGTCGTGCCCGGCCATCGCGTCCATCGCCCGGTGCCCGAGACGGTCTGGGCCGGCTGGGCCGCGCCCGGATCGGGCCTGTCGCCGCGGCAGATGGCGGGGTTCGTGCCGGTCTACGAGCGGGCGCCTGACCCGCTCGGGGCTCTGGTCGCGCCGCTCCCGACGCGGTACAGCGACGCACTCCCGTCCTGGCTGGCCGCGGGACTCGCCGGATCGGCGACCGGCCGCCCGATTCTGGCCGGGTCGCCGGCCGGTCTCCTGGCCGCCGCGGAGCCCCTCTGAGCATGCGAAGGCCCTTCGCGGCGGCCCGTGCGTGTGCGCGGACGCACATCACGACCGCGTGCGGCACACCAATTCATGATACGGCAGGGGATGAGCGGTACACCTGCTCCGTCGGCCTGCCGTATTCAAAGCTACCTTCCCGGAACGGCGACGGGGTTTCGATCATAAGTGATCGGGACCGACTGTCCGCGGATTCGTGATCGCCATGTCGAACAGTTCCGAGCCGACCATCCTGGCGGCCGACCAGGACCTCGCACTGCGCTTCTGGGGCGTCCGCGGCTCGACGCCCGTCAGCGGCCCGCAATACGCCGAGTTCGGCGGCAGCACGCCCTGCATCGAGGTGCGGTGCGGCCAGCGCATGTTCATCGTCGACGCGGGCTCGGGCATCTACAACCTCGGGCAGGGTCACCGGACCGATCTGCCCCAGGAAGTCGACCTGCTGTTCAGCCACCTGCATCTCGACCACACCGCGGGTCTGCCCTTCTTCAAGCCGGCGGTCCTCGATCCCGACCGGGTGATCAACACCTATTGCGGCAACCTCGGCGGCGAATCGGCCGGGCCGACCCTCGACCGCCTGTTCGCGCCGCCGCTCTTCCCGGTTACGCTCGACAAGCTGTGCTGCACCTTCCACCACCACGGCTTCGAGGCGGGTCAGACCCTGGCCTTCCCGGATGGCACGCGCGTCGCCACGATCCTGCTGAACCATCCGCAGGGATCGGTCGGCTATCGGTTCGAGCACGGCGGCCGACGCCTGTGCCTGATCAGCGACATCGAGCACAGCGACCCGTGGCCGGATCCGGAGCTCGCCGCCTTCGTCGCCGACGCCGACCTGATGGTCTACGACGGCATGTTCACCGACGGGGAATATCCGACCTGCCGGGGCTGGGGGCACTCGACCTGGCAGAAGGGCGTGGAGCTCGCCCGGAACGCCGGCGTCAAGGCGCTCGGGATCATCCACCTGCACCCGGCCCATTCCGACACGGCGCTGCGCGACATGGAGGCCGACCTCCAGGCCGAGATGCCGACGGCGTTCATCGCGCGCGAGCGCCAGAGCCTGATCGTCGGCGCCCCACGGGCGGTGAGCGGCCGGCCGAGCGCGCGCCCGGCCGTGGCGCGGGAGATGCGCCGCAGGATCAAGGTCGCCTGAGGCCGGGCGTCAGACGGAGCGCCGCCGGCGCGTCCGGCTGTACCGGGCCCAGGTGAACAGCACGAACAGCGCGACGCCGATAATCAGGATGCTCCAGCCGTAGTTGCTGACGAGCTGCGCGTCGATCGGGTGGCCGACGTACCCGAGCGCCACCAGCAGACCGAGCACCGCGATCGCCGCGGAAACGAGCATCCCTACAATCATCGAAGTCCCCGGCGCGTCCCATCCGCGCGATTCGGCAGGGCCGTATGGTGGGGAAGAATGCACGGCGGCGGCACCCGTTCCAGCCCCGTGATCAGCCTCCCGCGAGCCGGCGCGCGGTCCCTCGGCCGCGATCATCCGCCCCGCGCTGTTCACCGGAATGGCGCGGCGGCGCATTCGGCGGCTCCCATCGCGCCGAAGTTAGGCTAAGTAGGCCGCCTGACGGCGCCCCGAGGCGCGCGAGGAGCTCGAGACCACGGCGATGAGCGGCCAAGACAACACGACGGCGTCCGCGACGGCGCACACCAGCGAGCAGACGCATTCCGCCGCCGCGCCGGGCCCCCTGCGCCCGCAGGACCAGCTCGTGACCATCTATGGCGGCTCCGGCTTCCTGGGCCGGCACGTGGTGCGGGCTCTGGCCAAGCGCGGCTACCGGATCCGCGTCGCGGTGCGCCGGCCGGACCTCGCGCTGTTCCTGCAGCCGCTCGGGAAGGTCAACCAGATCGTCGCCGTCCAGGCGAACCTGCGCTACCCGGACTCGGTGGCCCGGGCCGCCGAGCGGTCGGACGTGCTGATCAACCTCGTCGGCATCCTGCAGGAGACCGGCTCCCAGAGCTTCGCGCGGCTGCAGGTCGACGGGGCCGAGGCGATCGCCCGCGCCGCGGCGCGCCAGGGCGCCCGGATGATCCAGGTCTCGGCGATCGGCGCCGATCCGGCCTCGCCGTCGCTCTACGCGCGCACCAAGGCGGAGGGCGAGGCGCGGGTCTTCGCCGCCTGCCCGGACGCGGTCGTGTTCCGGCCCTCGCTGATCTTCGGGCCGGGTGACAGCTTCTTCAACCGCTTCGCCGGCCTCGCCCGGGCGCTCCCGGTCCTGCCGCTGGCCGGCGGCCAGTCCCGCTTCCAGCCGGCCTTCGTGGGCGACGTCGCCGAGGCGATCGCCCGCGCGGTCGACGGCACCCTGGCGCCCGGCAAGGTCTACGAGCTCGGCGGCCCGGAGGTGGGCACGCTGGAGCATTTCGTGCGCTACATGCTGAAGACGATCCGGCGGAAGCGGGTCGTCGTGGACCTGCCCGTGCCGGCGGCCAAGCTCCAGGCCCGCATGCTGGAGATCGCCGACACGCTGACCTTCGGCCTGCTGCCGGACTCGCTGAAGCTGACCCGCGATCAGGTCACGCTGCTCCAGAACGACAACGTCGTCTCGGAGGCCGCCAAGGCCGAGGGCCGGACCTTCGAGGGGATCGGGATCACGCCGACCGCCGCGGAGGCGGTGGTGCCGGGCTATCTCTGGACCTTCCGCAAGGCGGGCCAGTTCGCCACCGATCGCGACGAGGAAGTCCTGTCCGAGGTGCCCGACACGCTGGCGTCGCAGCCCCTGGCGGCCGGCTCGCAGCACCGGCCGAAGACCGCCTCCGGCCCGGCGATCGGCGCCGATGCCGGCAGCTCGCCGGGGGCCGGGCAGGGCAGCATGGGCGTGCGCTGGGGAACCCGGAACCCGGGCTAGGTGACGCTCCCCGCCCGGATCGCGCCGTGAGCGCGCCCTCTCCCCACGGGTCCGGCGGCCCGGCCCCGCGGCGCGTCCTCGTCACCGGGGCGGCCGGTTTCGTGGGCGGCCACGTCCTGCCGCTCCTGGCGGGGGCGACGGCGGGGTCGACGGCGAGGGCGGGCGACTGCGTGGCCGGGATCGGGCGGGGGCGGTCGCCGCGCCTGCCGGAGGGCGTCACTTACGCGGCGATCGACCTCCTCGACGAAGCCGCGCTCGGCGGCTTCGTGGCGCGGTTCCGGCCGACCGCGATCCTGCACCTGGCGGGCCTCGCCTCGGTGGCGGATTCCGCGAGCGGCCCGGGCCAAACGTGGCGGGTCAACGTCAACGGCCTGATGAACCTCGTGGCCGCGGTGGAGGCGGTGCCGGGCTGCACCTTCTTCTTCGTAAGTTCCGGCGAGGTCTACGGCAGCGCGTTCCTCGCCGGCCACACCCTCAGCGAGGCGGTCGAGCCGCTGCCGCGCAACACCTACGCCCGGTCGAAATGGGTCGGCGAGCAGCTGCTCCGCGACCTGCTGCCCCGCATCGGCGTGAAGCTCGTCGTGCTGCGGCCGTTCAACCATATCGGTCCCGGCCAGGACGAGCGCTTCGTCGTGGCCTCCTTCGCGGGACAGATCGCCCGGATCGAGGCCGGCCTCGTGCCGCCCTGCCTGGAGGTCGGCAACCTCTCGTCCTACCGCGACTTCCTCGACGTCGCCGACGTGGCGAGCGCCTACGCCGACCTGATCGGCCGCGCGGACTCCCTCGCAGACGGGAGCGTGTTCAACATCAGCTCGGGCCAACCGCGGACGATCGCCAGCGTCCTCGAGGACCTGCGCGCGCGGGCCCGGGTGCCGTTCGAGATCCGCATCGCCCCGGAGCGGGTGCGGCCGACCGAGATCCCCCTGGCCGCGGGCGATGCCGGCCGCCTCCACGCCGCCACCGGCTGGCAGCCGCGGGTCTCGTGGGACGCGGCCCTGACCCGGGTTCTGGACGACGCGCGGGCGCGGCTCGCGGACGCGCGCGAGACCCGCTGAGGCGCCGGGCCCCGCGCGAAGCGGCGCTCAGCGCTCCGCGACGCCGATCAGGGCAGTGGAGGGGATCGGCAGGACGGGTCGTCCGGCCGCCATGCGCCGCGCCTCCGCGATCACCGCGGCCCGGTCGTCCGCGCTCAGGTCGACCCAGTCCGGCGACAGGCCGAACACCGTGTCGGGGTCGTCGAGCAGGGCGACGTCGAGCGCGTAGTCGAAGGTCACCCGGTCGATCCGCGGGGCCGCGTACCCGGCCGCGACCAGTTCCCGGGTGAACCCGGCCGGATCGCCGAGCGCCCGCACCCCGTCGGGCATCGCCCGGCTCTCGCGTTCGGGGAACAGCCGGCGGCGGATCTCGCCGAGCAGCAGGAACGTCGCCGCGCCCTGGTCCTGCCAGGTCGCCACGACGCCCCGCCCCCCGGGTCGCGTCACGCGCGCCATCTCGGCGAGGCCCTTCCGCCAGTCGGGGAACATGATCACCCCGAAGATCGAGAACACCGCGTCGAAGCCGCCGTCGGGCAGGTCGAGGGCTTGGCCGTCCATGACCCGCGCGTCGACGTTGGGCAGGGCCGCCCCGGCGACGCGCGCGACCATGCCGGGCGCGAAGTCGACCGCGAGGACCTGCGCCCCCGTCCGCGCCGCGGCCAGCGCCAGGGCACCGGTGCCGGCCGCGACGTCGAGGACGCGGCTGCGCCCGGTCAGCGGCACCCGCGCGAGCGCCGCCTCCGCGAAGCGCGCGGTGAACGGGTGGGCGGTCGTCGCGTAGTGCTCGGCGACCTTGTCCCACCGATCGGGGTTCTCGAACTCGCGCACCGCTCGGGCTCCGCTCCATCACGTAACTTGATAAGTATCGTGATCGGGCACGGTTGCCAATCCCGGGCCCGGTGTGATGGATCGGCGGGTGCGCACCGACAGCCGCCTCTCCCGGACGCTCCATGTGCTGCTTCACATGGCCCGCCACGACGGACCGATGACGTCCGAGGCGATCGGGCGGATGCTCGGGACGAACCCGGTGGTCGTCCGGCGGACGATGGCCGGGCTCCGGAACGCGGGCTACGTGAAATCCGAGAAGGGGCACGGCGGCGGATGGTCCATCGCGGCGGACCTGAACGCGGTTTCGCTGCTCGACGTCCACCGCGCGGTCGGCGGCCCCCGCATCTTCGCGATCGGCAGCGATCGCGCGAACCCGGCCTGCGCGGTCGAGCAGGTCGTCAACGCGGCGGTCGAGGACACGCTGCGCGAGGCCGAGGCGCTCCTGGTCGCGCGGCTCGGTTCCGTCAGCCTCGCCGAGCTCGCGCGAAGCTTCGACGCCCGGTGCCGGCCCGACAGGCCGTCGGACGCCTCGACCTGCGCCTGACGGCGGGCGGTTGCCGCGGCGACGCTCAGGCGCCATCCTCGGCATCGACGCGGACCAGCACGAGATGAGCGGCCATGGGCCTACTGGACGGATTGCTCGGACACGGCTCGGCCGTCGACGCGGCCTCCCTGGAGCGCCGGCTCGACGGCATCCTGATCGAGGGCGAGACGGCGCGGCTCGCCTTCAAGATCATCCGGGACGTGTTCGTGTTCACCGAGCGCCGCGTCATCCTGATCGACGTCCAGGGCGTGACCGGCAGCAAGGTCGAGTTCCTGTCGGTGCCGTACCGCGCGATCGTGCGCTTCTCGGTCGAGACCGCCGGCACGTTCGACCTCGACGCCGAGTTGAAGATCTGGGTCTCGGGGGCGGCGGAGCCGATCCAGCGCACCCTGAAGAAGGGCGCGGATGTCCGGGGCATCCAGCGGGCCCTCGCCGAGGGCGTGCTGCGCTAGCCCGGGGCGCGCGCCGGCGGGCGGCGGCCGCCTAGCGGACCACGCCCTTGGCCCGCAGGGCGTCGCGCGCGGCCTCGGGGTAGTCCAGGTGCTCGGCCAGGATCTCGGCGCTCGAATCCCCGAGGCCGGGCGGCATGCGCCGCACCGGCAGCCGGCGGCCGTCGAGCCGGTAGGGCGGGGCGATGACGTGGGCGTTCGCGGAGGCCGCCTCCGGTGCCGCGACCACCAGCCCGGCCTCTCGGGCGCGGTCGCAGGTGAGCGCCTCGCGCAGGCCCATCACCTCGCCGCAGGGGATGCCCGCCGCCCTCAGCCGCGCGATCAGCGGCGCGCGCTCCCACTTGGCGAGCTCGGCCTCGAGCACGGGGATGAAGGCGGCGCGGTTGCGCGACCGGTCGAGGTTGGTGGCGAAGCGCGGGTCCGCGACCCAGTCCGGCCGCTCCAGCACCTGCTCGCAGAAGCGGCGGTACTGCCCGTTGTTGCCGACCGTGATCACCACCGGCCCGTCGCCGGCCTCGAACACCCCGTAGGGCACGATCGACGGGTGGGCGTTGCCGTAGCGGGGCGGATCGATCCCCCGGGCGAGCGCCTCCAGGCCGTAATAGGAGGTCAGCGCCACGCCGCAGTCGAACAGGGCGAGGTCGACGGTCCGGCCGCGCCCGGTCCGCTCCCGCTGGTACAGGGCCGCCAGCACCGCCTGGGCGGCGAACTGGCCGGTGAACAGGTCGACCGCCGCGACCCCGAACTTGAGGGGCGGTCCCCCGGCCTCGCCGTTGAGCGCCATCACGCCGGATTCGCCCTGGACCACGAGGTCGTAGCCGGGCCGGCCGGCCTCGGAGCCGTCGGAGCTGTAGCCGGCGATCGAGCAGTAGATCAGGCCGGAATTCTCCGCCGACAGGTCCGCGTAGCCGAGGCCGAGCTTCTCGGCCCCGCCGGTCTTGAAGTTCTGGACGAGCACGTCGCTCTCGCGGGCGAGCGCCTTGACGATCGCCAGCCCCTCCGGCGTGGCGAGGTCGACACCGATCGAGCGCTTGTTGCGGTTCACGCTGTCGAAATACGAGGTGTTGCCGGGGCTCGTCGGCACGCCCCAGTCGCGGGTGTCGTCGCCGCGCTCCGGGTGCTCCACCTTGATCACGTCGGCGCCGAGATCGCCCAGCACCTGCGCGCACCAGGGTCCCGCCAGGACCCGGGACAGGTCGAGGACGCGGATTCCGGCGAGCGGCAGGTCGGCAACGGCATCCATCGCGATGGTCCTCAGGCTCCCATGACGCCGTCGAGGCTGCGCACGGCGTCGATCAGTCTCGGGCGCGCCACCTCCAGGAGGAAGCGCGCGTCGGTGATGACGGTGGGGGCACCGCAATTGACCGACATGGGCGGCAGTCCGCCGCCGGGATGGAACCCCACCGCGATGGCGCAGACCGTCTCCTGCCACTCGCCGAACGAGGTGCAGCAGCCGAGTTCCCGGTGCTCCTCCACCGCGCGGTCGAGGCCGGCGCGCAGCACCGGCCAGGCCACGGGATCCAGCGCCTTCAGGTCCTCGTAGATGCCCGCGCGCTCCCGGTCCGGGCAGACCGCCACGTAGGCGCGGCCCATGGCGCTGCGGGCCAGCGAGATGCGCGAGCCGGTGTCGAGGTTGAGCGAGATCGCCGCCGGGCCGCGCTGGCAGTCGACGTAGCGCATGCTGAGCCGGTCCCGCACCCCGAGGCCGACCGAGGCGTTGGCCGCCTCCGCGACCGCGCGCAGCACCGGCCGGGCGATGGCGCGGACGTCGAGGCCGCCCAGGGCGGCCGAGCTCAGCGCGATGGTGGCGGTGCCGAGCCGGTAGCGGCCGAGTTCGGGCATGTGCTGCAGGTAGCCGAGCTTGGTCAGCGTGTAGGTCAGCCGCGACACGGTGGAGCGCGGCAGGCCGCAGGCCTCCGCGATGTCGTGGTTGGCGAGGCTCGTGCGCCCCGGGCCGAAGCAGGCGAGCACCGACAGCCCCCGGGCCAGGGCCGTGACGAAGTGCCGGTCCTCCTTCGCGCCGGCGCCGGCCGCGTCGGGCTCGGCCGTGTCGGGCTCGGCCGTGTCGAGCCCGATGTCGGATCCGGCGCGCGGGCCGGCCTCCACCTCCATCCGCCCGCTCATCGGCGCAGGAACGCCGCGAAGGCCGCCTGCGCCGCCGGACCGCGGCGGAGAGCGTGGAAGACCTCCGCCTCGGCGTCGAGCGCGCGGGCGACGCTGTCGTCGTGGCCGCGCCGCAGCGCCTGCTTGGTGGCGGCGATCGAGACCCGGGGCAGGGCGGCGAGCGCGCGCGCCTTGGCGAGCGCGGTCTCCAGGGCCGTCCCGGCCGGGACGGCGGCGTTGATCAGGCCGGCCGCGGCGGCGTCCGCGGCCGTGAAGGGCTCGCCGAGCATCAGCAGCTCGGCGGCGCGCTTCGATCCCGCCACCAGGGGCAGCAGGTAGCTCGACCCGCCCTCCGGGCTGAGGCCCAGGGCCGTGAAGGGCAGGCGGAATCGCGCCCCGTCCCCCGCGTAGGCGAGGTCGCAGTGGAGCAGCAGCGTCGTGCCGATGCCGACCGCGTGGCCCTCCACGGCGGCCACGACCGGGAGCGGGCAGGCGCGCAGGGCCTTGAGGAAGGTGAGACCGGGACTGTCGCCCCCGGTCTCGACGTCCTGGAAATCCTTGAGATCGTTGCCGGCGGTGAAGCAGCCGCCCGCGCCGGTGAGGACCAGGGCGCGCACCTCCGCGTCCCGTCCCGCGGCCTCCAGGGCGTCGGTCAGGCCCGCGTAGGTCGCCCGGTCGAGGGCGTTGCGCCGCTCCGGCCGGTCGATCGTGACGAGCCGGATCCCGGGCTCCGGATCGGCGAGGCGGACGCTCACGGAACGGCCCCGCCGTCGCGGTCTGCGGCGAAATCCGCGGCGTAGTCCGCGGAGCTGCCGGCCGTCCGCGCCCGCGCCGCCGCGTATTCCCGGGCGAGCCGGGCGACGAGGTCGGCGGTCGCCGGCGCGTCCGCGATGGTGCCGACACCCTGGCCGGCACCCCAGACGTCGCGCCACGCCTTCACGCTGGCGCTGCCGAAGTTCATCGCGGTCTTGTCGCGCACCGGCAGGGCCTCGGGATCGAGCCCGGCGGCGCGGATGCTCGGCGTCAGGTAGTTGCCCGGAACGCCGGTGAAGTAGGGGGTGTAGAGGATGTCGGCGGCCGCGCTGCCGGCGATCATGTCCTTGTAGGCCGCCGCCGCGTTCGCCTCCCGGGTGGCGATGAAGCGGGTGCCCATGTAGGCGAGGTCGGCGCCCATGGCCTGGGCCGCCAGGATCGCGGAGCCCGAGGTGATCGCCCCCGACAGGATCAGCGGCCCGTCGTAGAACCGCCGGATCTCGCCCACCAGGGCGAAGGGGCTCAGTGTCCCCGCGTGCCCGCCCGCCCCGGCGCAGACCAGGATCAGCCCGTCGACGCCGGCCTCCAGCGCCTTCTCGGCGTGGCGGACATTGGTGACGTCGTGGAACACCACCCCGCCATAGGCGTGGACCGGGCGGATCACCGCGTCCGGCGCCCGCAGGGAGGTGATGATGATCGGCACACGGTGCCGCACGCAGGCCTCGACATCCTGCGCCAGCCGGTCGTTGGAGGCGTGGACGATCTGGTTCACCGCGAACGGCGCGATCTTCCGCGACGGGTCGGCGGCGCGGGCCTCCGCGAGCGTCTGCGTGATCCGCGCGAGCCACGCGTCGAGGAGTTCGGCCGGCCGGGCATTCAGCGCGGGGAAGGAGCCGACGACCCCGGACAGGCACTGGGCGATGACCAGCTCCGGGCCGGAGACGATGAACATCGGGGCGCAGATCACCGGCAGGGCGAGCCGGCCGCGCAGGATCTCGGGCAGGCGCCCGCCCGGGTCGCGCTCGGGACCGTCGCTCACCGCCCGCTCCCCGCTGCCGGAACCCGCGCCGGACAGGCGCCCCCGGGCCGCTCGCCCCGATCCTTGCCGCGCACCGCGATCCTCCCCGTGCCTCCGGCGGCCCGGCCTTCGCGCGCCGGGCGGCGTCCGCAACCGAGTCTCGTTCAGGGCCGTTGTGATGGCATGGCCCCGGGCCGCGGGTCAAACGGCCGAGGCGACGCTTTTCTGCACTGCAGAACAGTTGGCTGCACCCCGATGACAGACCTTGCCCGTCCTTGACGCTGGCGGGCACTCGGACCAACATCCCGCCGAAATGCAGACACTTATTCTGCACTGCAGAACAACAGGGAGTATCGGGTGGTTCGTCAGGAGGTCGACGGCGGCGTGGCCGTGCTCACGCTCGCCAACCCGCCGGTCAACGCGCTGGGCGCCGCGCTGCGGGCGGCCCTCGACGAGGCCCTGACGAACGCCATCGCGGACGCGTCGGTCCGGGCCGTCGTCCTGGCCGCGGAGGGCAAGGTGTTCGTCGGCGGCGCCGACATCGGCGAGTTCGGCAAGCCGCAGCGCCCGCCGAGCCTGCCGGACATCCTGGACCGGCTCGACGCCAGCACGAAGCCGGTGGTGGCGGCGATCGGCGGCGCGGCCCTCGGCGGCGGCCTGGAGCTGGCGATGGCCTGCCACGGCCGCGTCGCGGCCCCGTCGGCCCGGATCGGCCTGCCGGAGATCAAGCTCGGGATCATCCCGGGGGCGGGGGGCACGCAGCGCCTGCCGCGCCTGATCGGGCCCGACGCCGCCTTCCCGATGATGCTCACCGGCGAGCCGGTCTCCGCCGAGACGGCGGCGGCGCTGGGCATCGTGGACGCCGTGGTGCTCGGCGACCTCGTCGCGGAGGCGCGCACCCGCGCCCTGGAACTCGCCGATTCCGGCGCCCTGCCACGCGCGCGCGATCGGTCCGAGACGCTGACGCCGGAGGCGCGGGAAAAATTCGAGGCGCAGGCCGCCGAGGCGGTGAAGCGCGATCCCGACGCCACCAACGTCCACGCCCTGGCGCGGGCGGTCCGCGCGGGCTTGGAGCAGGATTTCGATGCCGCCGTGGCGGTGGAGCGGGCAGAGTTCCGCACCCTGGTGGAGGATCCGCGCTCGAAGGCCCTGCGCTACGCCTTCTTCGCCGAGCGCGAGGCCGGCCGGGTGCCCGGCCTGCCGAAGGACACGCCCCGCCGCGCCGTCCGTACGGCCGCGGTGATCGGCGCCGGCACGATGGGCGGCGGCATCGCCATGTGCTTCGCCAATGCCGGGATCCCCGTGACGGTGATCGAGACGGAAGAGGGCGCCCTAGCGCGCGGCCTCGACCGGGTGAGGGGGCTCTACGCCGGCTCGGCCAAGCGCGGCTCGATCACCGAGGCCCAGCGCGACGAGCGGGTCGGCCGGATCACGGGGGCGCTCGGCCTGGAGAACGCCGGGGAGGCCGACATCGTCGTCGAGGCGGCCTTCGAGGACATGGGCGTCAAGCGCGAGATCTTCACCAAACTCGACCAGGTCGCCAAGCTCGGCGCGATCCTGGCCACCAACACCTCCTACCTCGACGTGAACGCCATCGCGGCGGTGACGGGCCGGCCGCAGGACGTGCTCGGCCTGCACTTCTTCAGCCCGGCCAACGTCATGCGCCTCGTCGAGGTGGTCCGGGCCGAGAAGACCTCGCCGGACGTGCTGGCCACCGCCCTCGACCTGGGCAAGCGCCTCAACAAGCTGCCGGTGACGGTGGGGGTCTGCTTCGGCTTCGTGGGCAACCGCATGCTGGAGCGCCGCAGCCGGGCCGGCGAGCGGCTGCTGCTCGAGGGCGCGCTGCCGCACGAGGTCGACGCGGCGGTGACCGGCTTCGGCTTCCGGATGGGCCCCTTCGCCATGAGCGACCTCGCGGGGCTCGATATCGGCTGGCGCTCGCGCAAGGATTTCGGCGGCCGGGCGCCGGTGGCGGACTCGCTCGCCGAGCAGGGCCGGTTCGGCCAGAAGACCGGCCGCGGCTTCTATCTCTACCCGGACGGCGCCCGCGCCGGCACGCGCGACCCGGAGGTGGAGGCGCTGATCGCGCGCGTCGCCGCCGAGCACGGCGTCGCGCGCCGCAGCTTCACGGCCGACGAGATCGTCGCGCGGCTCATGTACCCGATGGTCAACGAGGGCGCGCGGATCCTGGAGGAGGGCATCGCGGCTCGGCCCGGCGACATCGATACGATCTGGATCAACGGCTACAATTGGCCCGCCTGGCGCGGCGGCCCGATGCACTGGGCCGACACGGTCGGATTGAAGACCGTCGCCGAAGCCTTGTCGCGCTTCGCGGCCGAGACCGGCGACGACAGCCAGGAGCCGGCGCCGCTCCTGAAGAAGCTCGCCGCCGAGGGCGGCAGCTTCGCCGGCCTGAAGAACGCCTGAGCGGGAGAGCGATCATGACCGACGCGGTGATCGTCTCGACCGCCCGCACGCCCATCGGCAAGGCGCATCGCGGCGCGCTGAACCTCACCCGCGGCGCCGACCTCGCGGCCCACGCGATCCGCGGCGCCCTGGACCGGGCGCGCCTGGAGCCCGCGGCCGTCGAGGAGGTGGTGCTCGGCTGCGGCTATCCCGAGAACGCCACGGGCGGCAACGTCGCCCGCCACGCGGCGCTGGTGGCGGGGATCCCGGTCGAGTCGGCCGGCGTCACGGTCTCGCGCTTCTGCGCCTCGGGCCTGGAGGCGATCGCCAGCGCGGCGCGCCGGATCATCCTCGACGGCGTGCCGGTGGCGGTGGCGGGCGGCGTCGAGTCGATCAGCCTCGTCCAGCCGAAGGTCCAGCGGGAGCTGACCCGCAACGCGTGGCTGGAGGCGCATCTGCCGGCGATCTACATGCCGATGATCGAGACCGCCGACATCGTGGCGGAGCGCTATCGGATCTCCCGGGAGGCGCAGGACCACTTCGCCCTGGAGAGCCAGCGACGGACCGCGGCGGCGCAGGAACGCGGGCTGTTCGACGACGAGATCGTCCCGATGAGCGCCGTCATGGCGGTGACCGACAAGGCCACCGGCGAGACCCGGGAGGTCGAGACCCGGCTCGCCAAGGACGAGGGCAACCGGCCGGACACGACTCTGGAGGGTCTCGCCAAGCTCAAGCCCGTGCGCGGGGAGGGGGCCTTCATCACGGCGGGCAATGCCAGCCAGCTCTCGGACGGGGCCTCGGCCAGCGTGCTGATGTCGGCCGACGAGGCGGCGCGGCGCGGCCTCGAACCGCTCGGCACCTTCCGAGGCTTCGCCTCGGCGGGCTGCGGGCCGGACGAGATGGGCATCGGCCCGGTCTTCGCGGTGCCGCGGCTCCTCGAGCGCCAGGGCCTGCGCGTCTCCGACATCGACCTGTGGGAGCTGAACGAGGCCTTCGCGTCCCAGTCGGTCTACTGCCGCGACACGCTCGGGATCGACCCCGAGAAGGTCAACGTCAACGGCGGCGCCATCGCGGTCGGCCACCCGTTCGGCATGTCGGGGGCGCGGCTTGTCGGCCACGCCCTGCTGGAGGGCCGCCGCCGCGGCGCGCGCTACGCCGTCGTGACCATGTGCGTCGCCGGCGGCCAGGGCTGCGCCGGCCTGTTCGAGATCGCCCGGAGCTGAGCCGATGGACCTGCGCTTCACCGACGACGAGATCGCGTTCCGCGACGAGGTCCGGACCTTCTGCAGGACGGAAATCCCGGCGGAGATCCGGAAGAAGGTCTCGGAGGGGCGCAGTCTCTCGAAGGAGGACTACGTCACGAGCCAGCGAATCCTCAACGCCAAGGGCTGGGCGGTGCCGCACTGGCCGCAGGAATGGGGAGGCCGGGACTGGACCCCGATCCAGCGCTACATCTACACCGAGGAGCTGTTCCAGGCGGCGGTGCCGCTGCCCCAGCAATTCAACTGCTACATGTTCGGCCCGGTGCTGGCGACCTTCGGGCGGCAGGACCAGAAGGCGCGCTTCCTGCCGCGCGCCGCCAACCTCGACGACTGGTGGTGCCAGGGCTTCTCCGAGCCCGGCGCCGGCTCGGACCTCGCCTCGCTGAAAACCAGGGCGGTGCGCGACGGCGACCACTACGTCGTGGACGGCCAGAAGACCTGGACGACGCTCGGCCAGCACGCCGACTGGATCTTCTGCCTGGTGCGCACCGATTTCGAGGCCAAGAAGCAGCGCGGCATCTCCTTCCTGCTCATCGACATGACGACGCCCGGGATCACCGTGCGGCCGATCCTGACGCTGGAGGGGCGGCACGAGGTCAACGAGGTCTTCTTCGATTCCGTCCGCGTGCCCGTCGAGAACCTCGTCGGCGAGGAGAACCGGGGCTGGGACTACGCGAAATTCCTGCTCGCCAACGAGCGCACCGGCATCGCCCGGATCGGGCTGACCAAGGAGCGGATCGCCCGCATCAAGCGGCTGGCCCGCGAGATGCCGGCCGGGTCCGGCACGATGTGGGACGATCCCGCCTTCCGCGCCCGCGTCGCGGAGGTCGAGGTCGAGCTGAAGGCCCTGGAGATCACCCAGATGCGGGTGGCGGCCAAGCAGGGAAGGGCGGATTCGGTGGAGCCGGACCCGGCCTCCTCGCTCCTCAAGATCCGCGGCTCGCAGCTCCAGCAGGCGGCGACAGAATTGCTGGTGGAGCTCGCCGGGCCCTTCGCCCTGGCGGCGCCCGCGCGCGGGGCCGGGGCCAACAACCTGCCCGGCGGCTTCGACTGGGTCGACGCGGCGGCGCCGAGCTACTTCAACAACCGCAAGGTCTCGATCTACGGCGGCTCGAACGAGATCCAGCACAACGTCATCGCCAAGGGCATCCTGGGGTTGTGAGCGGTCGCCTCGCCCCGACCTCCCCCTCATCCTGAGGTTCCGGGCGCCTCCGACGATTTCCGCGAGGGAACACCATGGATTTCGACCTGAACGAGGACCAGTCGCTCCTGCGCGACAGCGTCGAGCGGCTGGCCGCCGACCTCTACCCGTCGCTGGAGAGCCGGCAGGCGCGCCTCAAGGCGCCCCTCGGCTTCCCCGAGGACGGCTGGGCGGCCTTCGCGGAACTCGGCGTCGCCGGCCTGCCCTTCTCCGAGGACGAGGGCGGCCTCGGCGGCGGCCCGGTCGAGACCATGCTGGTCATGGAGGCGGTGGGCCGCAACCTCGTGGTCGAGCCCCTGCTCGCGAGCCTCGTGCTGGGCTCGACGGCCCTGCGGCTCGGCGGCAGCGCCGCGCAGCGGGAGCGCCTCGTCCCGGGGCTCGTCGCCGGCGACCTCCGCCTGACCCTCGCCCACACCGAGCGCCAGTCCCGCTACGACCTCGCCGACGTGGCGACGACCGCCCGTCGCAGCGGCGACGGCTACGTGCTGAGCGGGGCGAAGAGCGTCGTGCCCAATGCCGACGCGGCCGGCCTGATGGTGGTCTCGGCCCGCGTCTCGGGCGAGCGGCGCGACCCGAGCGGGATCGGCCTGTTCCTCGTCCCGACCGACGCGGCGGGCGTCGCCATCGAGGCCTACCCGACCCAAGACGGCGGCCGGGCCGCCGAGGTGTCCTTCTCCGACGCGACGCTCCCGGCCGACGCCGCGCTCGGCGACCCGGAGGGCGGCCTGCCGCTCCTGGAGCGGGTGGTGGAACACGGGATCGCGGCGCTCGCCGCCGAGGCGGTCGGCTCCATGGACGCGCTCCACAAGCTCACGGTGGAGTACCTCAAGACCCGCAAGCAGTTCGGCGTCAGCGTCGGCTCGTTCCAGGCGCTGCAGCACCGCGCCGTCGACATGCTGATCCAGCTTGAGCAGGCCCGCTCCATGGCGCTCTACGCCGCCATGATGGTGGACACGCCGGACGCGGGGGCGCGGGCCGCGGCCCTCTCGGCCGTGAAGGTGCAGATCAACAAGGCCTGCCGCTACGTCGGCCAGGAGGCGGTGCAGCTCCACGGCGGCATCGGCATGACGCTCGAGTATATCGGCGCCCACCACTTCAAGCGGCTCGCCATGATCGAGTACCAGCTCGGCGACACCGCCCACCACCTGCGCCGGATCACGCAGGACGAGAACGGCCTGCTGGCGGCGTAGTTCGCCTCAGGCGCTGGCACCGTCTCCGCGCGCGGAGCGGAGCGATCCGGCGGCGGAACGTGTCGCGCTGCCCTTCGTCGCTCCGCTCCGCGCGCGATGACGGAGCGATCAGTTGAACAGCGTGCCGACACCGCCCTGAACGCGGCCGAGGCCGGCCCGCGCGACGGTGTTGTTGGGGTCGATCGTCGAGGCGCGCTGGTAGTTCTCCATCGCCTCCTTGCGCTGGCCCTGCTTCTCGTAGGCGAGGCCCCGATAGGCCCAGGAGGTGGCGTCCTTGGCGTTCACGTTGAGCGCGGCGTTGTAGTCCTCGATCGCCTTCGCGTACTGGTTGGTCGCGATCAGGCTCTGGCCGCGGGCCGCGTAGGGCGCGGCCACGAACGGGTCGCGGTCGATGGCGGCGTCGAAATCGGCGATCGCCTGGGTGTCCTGGCCCTGCTTCTGCTTCACGAGGCCGCGGGCATGGTACGCCTGCGCGGATTCGGGGCTCAGGCGGATCGCGACGTTGAGGTCGTTCAGCGCCTGGTCGAGGTTGCCCTGCGCGCGCTCGACATTGGCCCGGCCGATATAGGCCGGCCCGTAATTCGGATCGATACCGATCGCCTTGGAAAAGTCCTGCAGCGCCGGGCCGTCGCGGCCGATCTGGCGGTTCGCCAGGGCGCGATTGTTGTAGGCGGAGGCGGAGTTCGGATCGAGCTGGATCGCCTTGGTGAAGTCGCCGATGGCGTCGTTGAACTGGCCGGCGCGGGCGTAGGCGGCGCCGCGGGTGTTGTAGGCAGCCGCGTCGTTCGGGTTGCGCTGCACGACCTCGGTCAGGGAGGCGATGTTGACGTTCGTGGCGCCGGTCGTGTCCTTCTCCAGGACCGCGTATTGCCGCGGACCGGCCGCGCTGCCGACGGTCTCGCAGCCCGCGAGGCCGGCAGCCGAGACCAAGGCCGCGCCGATCAGTGCCGTCTTCCGTCCCAGCCGGTTGCGTACGTTCATTGCCCCACTCTCCCCGAGGCGTCGCCCGCTCCGCGCGCGCCCGCCCCGCCCCTCACAGTCCAAGAGCCCGCGCCGAGCGCCGGGCACGCCCGAGTTCGGGGCACCGTCGCGCATCACGGTGAAGGCCGGCTTAAGAAGCGCCGCGTCGTGATCCGGCCCCCGCCGGTCCCGGCGGGACCAAGCGGTGCGGGCGGGTTCGAGCGACAGCATACGGAACCGACCACACTGTCGTGGAAGCGGCGGGATGTGGCGAAGGTATGGCTCGACCGTTCCGCGGGGCCGCGGACGGCCCTCCGGCGATCACGCGGCGACGCGGGTGTGCCCTCGAAGCCTCAGGATCCGGTCGGACCCGGCCCGAGGCGCGTGACGTGGCCCATCTTGCGGCCGAGGCGCGCCTCGCCCTTGCCGTACAGGTGCAGGTGGGCGCCGGGCTCGGCCAGCAGGGCGTGCCAGTCGTCCGCCTGGGCGCCGATCAGGTTGCGCATCTCGACGGGCAGACCGCCGACCCGGCCCGCATCGCCCAGGGGCCAGCCGCAGACGGCGCGGACGTGCTGGGCGAATTGCGAGGTCAGCGCGCCCTCGCTGGTCCAGTGGCCGGAATTGTGGACCCGGGGCGCGATCTCGTTGACCACGAGCCGCTCCGCCCCGTCCTCGCGGACGAGGAACATCTCCACCGCGAGCACGCCGACATAGTCGAGGGCGTCGGCGATCCGCCGGGCGATCTCGACGGCGGCGCGGCCCGTCTCGGCGGACACGCCGGGCGCCGGCACCCGGGTCAGCGCGAGGATGTGGTCGCGGTGCTCGTTCTCGCAGAGATCGTAGGCCGCGAAGCTGCCGTCGCGCCCGCGCGCGCCCACCACCGAGACCTCGCGCTCGAACGGCACGAAGCCCTCCAGGATCAGCGGCGCGCCGCCGAACTCGGCGAACAGGGCGTTGCGGTCGCCCTCGGCCCGCTCGCGGAGCATGCGCTGCCCCTTGCCGTCGTAGCCGAAGCGGCGGGTCTTGAGCACGGCCGGCAGGCCGATCACCTCGATCGCCCGGTCGAGGTCGTCGGGCGTGTCCACCGCCCGGAACGGCGCCGTCGGAATGCCCAGGCCGTTGATGAACTCCTTCTCGGAGAGCCGGTCCTGCGTGGTCGAGAGCGCGCGCGCGTTCGGGTGCAGGGCGGCGTGCCGGGCGAGGACGTCGGCGGTGGCGTGCGGGATGTTCTCGAACTCGTAGGTCACGACGTCGACGCCGCGGGCGAAATCCGCCAGCGCCGAGGCGTCGTCGTAGGCCGCGCAGGTGGTCCGGGCGGCCACGTCGAAGGCGGGGCTGTCCGCGTCGGGCGCGTAGACATGCGCCTTGAGGCCGTAATCGGCCGCCGCGAGCGCGATCATGCGCCCGAGCTGGCCCCCACCGACGATGCCGAGGATGGAGCCGGGGCCGAGGATCTTGTCCGTCACGCGTTCTCTTCCGTCACCGGCCGTTCGGCCACCGAGGCGCTCTGGGCCGCGCGCCACGCCTCCAGGCGCTCCGCCAAGTCCGGGTCGGTCAGCGCCAGGACGGCGGCGGCGAGCAGGGCCGCGTTCACCGCCCCGGCCCGGCCGATCGCCAGGGTCCCCACCGGGATGCCGGCCGGCATCTGGACGATGGAGAGCAGGCTGTCCTGGCCGGAGAGGGCCTTCGACTCCACCGGCACGCCGAAGACCGGCAGGCGGGTCATCGCGGCCGCCATGCCGGGCAGGTGCGCGGCGCCGCCCGCACCGGCGATCACCACCTTGAGGCCAGCTGCGACCGCGCCCTTGGCGAAGGCGACGAGCCGGTCCGGCGTGCGGTGGGCCGACACGATGCGCGCGTCGTACGGTACGCCGAGCGCGTCGAGCGTCTCGGCGGCATGACGCATGGTCGCCCAGTCGGACTGGCTGCCCATGATGATCGCGACCGGAGGAGGCGACGCCATCGTTGATCCCGGCAAAAGAGGGCGCTTACAGGCGGCGCGGGCCCGCGGCAAGGCGGGGCCGGAGGGCGTCCACCGGCATCAGGCGATGATGTCCGGCGTGAGCGCGTCCTCGATGTGATAGATGCGGTCGCGCAGCGTGAGCTTGCGCTTCTTCAGGCGCTGGATCTGGAGCTGGTCCCCGGCGACGCTGCGCTCCAGCGCCTCGATGGCGCTGTCGAGATCCCGGTGCTCCTCGCGCAGCCGCGCCAGTTCGCCCAGGAGGTCCGACTGCGCACCCTCACCCGCCTCGTCCGCCATCGTCACCTGAGAACCCGAAGACCGTTCGTCGCCCGAGAGCATGCGTCACGCTCCGGCGCCGGACAAGGCGGCGCGGTAAGCAATCATCAGACTTAGCAGCAGAAAACGCTTCGACAGGTCCGGCATCCTGTGCCAATCTCGTTGTGTCGAAACGATGACAGGAGATTCGACTCATGTCGCTGCAGACGCATCTGAACCAACTCGCCCGGAAGCACGAAGCCCTCGAGCGCGAGATTCAGGAAGCGATCCACAGACCTTCGGCGAACGACCTCCACATCGCCGAGCTGAAGCGACGGAAACTCCTCCTCAAGGACGAGATCAACAAGCTTCAGGCGGGCAACGACACGTTGCACTGACGCCTGAGACGTCCAATCCGATAGCGAATTCACGCTGACGACCGCCGCATCGGGAGCCCCGGTGCGGCGGTTTTCTCATGGGGGGCACCGAGCCGCGGCCGTCACGCCCGTGGCCACTCCCTCCCGTGGCCACTCCCGTGCGCGCGAGAATGGGCTACTCTGCGACCCGCCGCCGGAGAGCGGTCCGCGAGGAAACGCCCAACCGATGACGAGAGCCAGCCTGCCGGGCCGCTACCCGGAGATCTACGAATCGGCCTGCCGCGACCCCGAGGCGTTCTGGCTCGGTGCGGCGCGGGCCCTCGACTGGGCGCGGGCGCCGGAGCGGGCCTTCGCGCCGGATTCCGGCCCCTACGGACGCTGGTTCCCGGACGGCACCCTGAACGCCTGCCACAACGCGGTGGACCGCCACGCGGACGGGGCCCGGGCGGATCAGGTGGCGATCCGCTACGACTCGCCCGTGACCGGGACCAAGCGCAGCATCACCTACCGGGCGCTGCGCGACGAGGTGGCGGTGCTGGCCGCCGTGCTGGCCGACCTCGGCGTCGGCAAGGGCGACCGGGTGATCCTGTACATGCCGATGGTGCCCGAGGCGCTGTTCGGCATGCTGGCCTGCGCCCGGCTCGGCGCGGTTCACTCGGTGGTGTTCGGCGGCTTCGCGGCCAACGAGCTGGCGGTGCGGATCGAGGACGCGGCGCCGAAGGTGGTGCTCGCCGCCTCCTGCGGGATCGAGCCGAACCGCGTGGTCGCCTACAAGCCGCTCCTCGACGCGGCGATCGCGGCCTCGCGGCACAAGCCGGAGGCCTGCCTGATCCTCCAGCGCCCGCAAGGGCCCGCGACCCTCGTCGCGGACCGGGATCGCGACTGGGGTGAGACCGTGGCGGCCGCCCGGACGGCGGGGCGGAGCGCGGCGTGCGTGCCGGTCGCCGCCACCGACCCGCTCTACGTCCTCTACACCTCCGGCACGACCGGGAAGCCGAAGGGCGTGGTCCGCGATACCGGTGGCTACCTCGTCGCCCTGGCCTGGTCGATGCCGAACCTCTACGGCGTCCAGCCCGGCGAGACCTACTTCTGCGCCTCCGACATCGGCTGGGTCGTCGGTCATTCCTACATCGTCTACGCGCCGCTCCTGCACGGCTGCACCACGGTCCTCTACGAGGGAAAACCTGTCGGCACGCCCGATGCCGGTGCCTTCTGGCGGGTGGTCGCCGAGTACGGGGTGGTCTGCCTGTTCACCGCGCCCACGGCCCTGCGGGCGATCAAGAAGGAGGATTCGAAGGGCGCCCGGATCGCCGATCACGACCTCTCGGCCTTCCGCAGCCTGTTCCTGGCGGGCGAGCGCGCTGACCCCGACTCGGTCGCCTGGGCCGAGCGCGTATTGGGCCGACCGGTCGTCGACCACTGGTGGCAGACCGAGACCGGCTGGCCGATCGCCGGCAACCCGATGGGCCTCGGCCTCCTGCCGGTGAAGCACGGCAGCACCTGCGTGCCGATGCCGGGTTACCGGGTCGAAGTCCTGGACGAGGGCGGGAAGCCGGTTCCGGCGGGGACCATGGGCACCATCGCGATCCGCCTGCCCCTGCCGCCCGGCTGCCTGCCGACCCTCTGGGGCTCGGACAACCGGATGCGGTCGAGTTACCTCGCCACCTTCCCGGGCTACTACGACACGTCGGATGCCGGGGTGATCGACGCCGACGGCTACATCACGGTCCTGGGACGGACCGACGACATCATCAACGTCGCGGGCCACCGTCTGTCCACCGGCGGCATGGAGGCGGTGCTGGCGAGCCACCCGGACGTGGCGGAATGCGCGGTCATCGGCATCCGCGACGCGCTGAAGGGAGAGGTGCCCTGCGGGTTCGTGGTGCTGAAGGCCGGCGTCGCCCGGCCGACCGAGACGATCGAGCGGGAACTCGTCGCCAAGGTGCGGGACGAGATCGGCCCGGTGGCGGCCTTCAAGCTGGCGCTGACCGTGCCGCGGCTGCCCAAGACCCGGTCGGGGAAGATCCTGCGGGCCACGATGAAGCGCATCGCCGATCACGAGCCGTGGACGATGCCGGCGACGATCGACGACGCGGCGGCCCTCGACGAGATCGGCGACAGCCTGAAGGACCGGGGGATCGGCGCGGACCGGTAGGGTGCCGGACCGCGCCGCTTGCGCGTTGACGGGCGATCGCGGCCCGCCTCAATCCGCGTCGGCGCCGTCGTCGTCGGTGTCGATATCGACCGTCGGCGCCGGCTGCGTCAGGGCGGGCGCGTAGGTCCCCGCGGTCGGACCCGTGGTGACCGAGGCCGGGACGCGCCGGGCGTTCGGCTCGGACGGGATCAGCGTCGCGGTGGCGGCCACGAGGCCGGCGAGGGACCGGACATCCTGCGGCTGCCGCGGATCGCGCGAGATCAGCGTCGCCTCCTGTTGCAGGCGGAGATTGCAGGCCTCCGAAGGCAGGCCGCCGTTCGGCGTGCAGGCGTCGTGGCGGGCGCAGGCGGCGTCGAGGGCGTCGATCGGCGGGAGCGGCGCGTTGTTGCCCGGTCCGCAGTAATTCCCGTGGATCAGCATCTTGGGGCCGCCGAAGGCGGCGGGCTGGGCCTGGGCGGTGCCCGCGAGGGCGGCGCAGCCGGCGGCCAGGGCGAGCGGGACGGCGAGTCTGGTGAGCATCATCTGGACCTCGGGCGATCTCGCCCCCTCAGGCGGTTCGCGTCGATTGCCGCGATGCGGCGACAGGCCAGGAAACGGGCGGCCACATCCGCAAGTTCCCGCAACGCCCGCTCGCAGAGGTGCTCTGCCGCACCGCACTGGCCGGCGCGCCCGTCCTGGGCCAGAGTGAACCCTCCACCAGGAGTTGCCGATGACCGCTCGCCTGTTCGAACCGCTGACGCTCGACGCGCTGACGCTCGAGAACCGCATCCTCGTCGCGCCGATGTGCCAGTACTCGGCGCGGGACGGCGAGGCGACCGACTGGCACATGATGCATCTCGGCCAGCTCGCCATGTCGGGGGCTGGCCTGCTGACCCTGGAGGCCACCGCGGTCTCCCCGGAGGCGCGGATCACCGCCTGGGATCTCGGCCTCTACAACGACGGCTGCGAGCGGGCGCTGGGTCGGGTGCTCGACGCCGTGCGCGAGTACGCGCCGATCCCGGTCTGCATCCAGATCGCCCATGCCGGGCGCAAGGCGTCCAGCGAGGCCCCCTGGGCCGGCGGCCAGCAGATCGCGCCGGAGCACGCCTACGGCTGGCGCACCGAGGCGCCCTCGGCGGTCGCGCACGGGGAGGGCGAGGTCCCGCCCCACGCCCTCGACGCCGCCGACCTGAAGCGCGTCCGCGACCAGTTCGTGGCCACCGCCAAGCGGGCCGTGCGCCTCGGCATCGAGGCCGTCGAGCTGCACGGCGCCCACGGCTACCTGCTGCACCAGTTCCTGTCGCCGATCGCCAACAAGCGGACAGATGAATACGGCGGCAGCCTCGCCAACCGCATGCGCTTCCCCCTGGAGGTCTACGACGCGGTGCGGGATGTCGTCCCCGCCGGCAGCCCGGTCTGGCTGCGGGTCTCGGCCACCGACTGGGTCGAGGACGGCTGGGATCTCGACGAGACGGTGGAGCTGGCCCAGGCCCTCAAGCGGGCCGGATCGCCGGCGCTCCACGTCTCCACGGGCGGCGTCTCGCCCAAGCAGGCGATCAGGCTCGGGCCGGGCTATCAGGTGCCCTACGCCGAGCGGATCAAGGCGGAGACCGGGCTCACCACCATCGCGGTCGGGCTGATCACCGAGGCCCGGCAGGCGGAGACGATCCTGCAGGAGGGCCGGGCGGACGCGATCTCGCTCGCCCGCGCCATGCTGTACGATCCGCGCTGGCCCTGGCACGCCGCCGCCGAGCTCGGCGCCCGGGTGCGCGCGCCCAAGCAGTACTGGCGCTCGCAGCCGCGGGAGTACAAGGACCTGTTCAAGGACACGGCCTTCGGCCAGCGCTGAGGGCGGCCCTCACCGCGGCAGCGCGCCGACCAGCGGCCCGAGAGGGCGGCTGATGTCGGTGCGGCCGAGGTTCGGCGCGTAGAGGCTGGAGACCGAGCCGTCGAGGAACAGGGCGTTCCGGCAGCCGAGATCGTCGCGGAACAGCCGCGCGAAGGCGCCGAAGGTCACCGGGCGCTCGGAGATCGCGAAGATCGCCACGTGCCCGTCGCCGGGCACGCCGACGCCGTTGCGGATCTTCTGGCTCGGCCCGTCGGCGGCGATCTTCGGGTGGATCTGGCCGTCGATCACCAGCATCGGCCCGGACTGCGTGGCGAAATCCGGCCGGATCTTCGCCCGCAGGTAGCGGGACGTGTCGACCACCCCGGCGCGCTCACCCTTCAGCCAGAAGATCCCGTTGGGCTTCAGGTGGAAATTGCCCGGCCCGTCCGCCGTGGAGACGCGCTTCAGCTCGTGCCCGTTCTCGACGTAGAGGCCGACCGGCGCCTGGTCCTTGTCGTACATGCCGGCGTTCATCGCGAAGGCGAGGCGGCCGCCCTGCTTCTCGGCGAGGGTGCCGAGGGCGCCGTAGGGCTTGCCGTCGTCCTGGAGCCAGAACAGCCGCAGCCGCTGCTTCCGGAGGTCGATGGTGCAGACCGTGAAGGTCTCACCCTGCGCCTCGACCGCCCGGCAGGGCTCCGTCGCGGCCGGGGCGGCCGCCCGGGCCGGGGCCGCGAGGGCGAGCAGCGTGATCAAGAGGGCGTGAGCCGGGCGCAGCATCATCATTCGTTCCAGGCAGCTCGGGGACGGCGAGTCGGGGACGGCGAAGCTCGTTCGGCCC
Source organism: Methylobacterium sp. yr668 (assembly GCF_900116245.1). NCBI lineage: Bacteria > Pseudomonadati > Pseudomonadota > Alphaproteobacteria > Hyphomicrobiales > Methylobacteriaceae > Methylobacterium > Methylobacterium sp. yr668. Next base: position 70,970 of record NZ_FOZY01000014.1, read on the forward strand.
GCCCTTCGCCCTGGAAAGCGGCGAATTTCGTGTCCGAGCCGCGCCCGGATGGGTCCGGACGAGGCCGGGTGCGTCTCGCGACCGCGCGCCGCGGCCGGGGCTGGACCGTTTTACCGGTTCGAGCGTTCTTAGCCGCAGAGGGCGTGTTTCCACGGAGATGACGTGATGAAGGGTGCAGTGCTCGGCTCGGCCCTGCTGGCGGCGGGTGCTCTGGCCTTGGCGCCGGCCAGCGCGGACGCGCGCGGCTTCGGCGGCGGCGGCTTCCATGGCGGCGGTTTCGGCGGCGGCTTCCACGGTGGCGGGTTCGGCGGCGGCTTCCGCGGCGGCGGGTTCGGCGGCTTCCGCAACGGCGGCTTCGGCGGCGGCTTCCGCGGCGTCGGCTTCCGTCCGGGCGGCTTCGGCTACGGCCGCGGCTTCTACGGCCGGGGCTACGGCTGGCGCGGCGGTTACGGCTACCGCGGCGGCTACGGCTACGGGCTCGGCGGCCTGGGCCTCGGCGTCGGGCTCGGCCTCGCGGCCGGTGGTCTCTACGGCGGCTACGGCTACCCGGGTTACGGCTACGGTTACGGCGGCGGCTACGCCCCCGTCGGCTACGGGTACGGCGGCGATTACGGCTACGGCGGCGGCTGTTACACGGTCCCGCGGGTGCGCTGGACGCCCTACGGCTACCGGCGGGTTCTGGTCGAGCGCTGCTACTGAGCCTCGATCGAGCGTGAAAAGAACGGGACAGGCCGCCTCCGGGCGGCCTTTTCCTTTCCGTTTGCTTGCGTGATCCGCCGCATCGTTGGACAGCTCTGCCCGGGACGCTGATACTGGTATCGGGCGGCGGGAGGCGGTGATGAGTTCAGCAACCGGGCAGGGGCCCACGGGCGTGGACGCGGTCGAGATCCGCGACGCCAGCCTCACCGCCTTCTACCGATCGATGACGCCGCCGGAGCGGCACACCTTCTGGGCGTGCGCCGCCGGCTGGTGCCTCGACGGCATGGACTTCATGATCTACCCGCTGGTGATCGGCACGATCATGGCGCTGTGGCACGTCGATGCCGGCACGGCCGGGCTCGCCGCCACGGTGACGCTGCTGGCCTCGGCGCTCGGCGGCTGGCTCGCGGGCTTCGTCGCCGACCGCATCGGCCGGGTGCTGACGCTGCAGATCACGATCCTCTGGTTCTCGCTGTTCTCCCTCCTCTGCGCCTTCGTGCAGAACTTCGAGCAGCTGCTCATCGCGCGGGCGCTGCTCGGCCTCGGCTTCGGCGGCGAGTGGGCGGCCGGCGCCGTGCTGATCGGCGAGACGATCCGGGCCGAGTATCGCGGCCGGGCGGTGGGCTCGGTCCAGTCCGGCTGGGCGATCGGCTGGGGCCTCGCGGTCCTGTCGCAGGCGGTGCTGTTCTCGCTTCTGCCGCCCGAGACCGCGTGGCGCTGGATGTTCGCGGTGGGCGCGCTGCCGGCGCTGCTGGTGTTCTACCTGCGCCGCTACGTGAAGGAGCCGGAGGTCGCCGCCGAATCCCGCGCCCGGGCCGCCGCCACGGGCGACCGGCCGCAGATCTGGGAGATCTTCTCCGGCCCGATCCTCAAGACGACGCTGCTCGCCTCCCTGGCGGCGGCGGGCTGCCAGGGCGGCTACTACGCGATCACCACCTGGGTGCCGCGCTTCCTGACCACCGAGCGCCACCTGTCGATCGTGTCCTCCACCGGCTACCTCGCGGCCCTGATCATCGGCTCGTTCACCGGCTACCTCGTGGGCGCGTGGCTCGCCGACCGGCTCGGCCGGCGGCCGCTCTTCCTGATCTTCTCGCTGGGCGCCATCGCGGTGATCGTGGCCTACACGCAGATCCCGCTCTCGAACGGCGTGCTCTGGGTGCTGGGCTTCCCGCTGGGCTTCTTCGCCTCCGGCTACTTCTCCGGCATGGGCGCCTTCCTGACCGAACTGTACCCGACCCGCCTGCGCGGCTCGGGGCAGGGGTTCTGCTACAATTTCGGCCGCGGCATCGGCGCCCTGTTCCCGGCGCTGGTCGGCTACCTCGCAGAGCGCGCCGGCCTCGCCTCGGCCATCGCGATCTTCGCGGCCGTCGCCTACGGGATCTTCTTCCTGGCGGCCTTCGCGCTGCCCGAGACGCGCGGCAAGGTCCTGCACGCGGATTCCTGATCATGCCCGAGATCCGAGACTGCCCCGCCCCGGACCCGCATCCGGAAGGCCCGACCCGCTACGCCGTGCCGGAGGGTGCGGTCGACACGCACGCCCACGTCATCGGCCTGCCGCCGGACTATCCCCTGGTGGCGGACCGCAGCTACACGCCCCCGGCGGCGCCGGCCGAGCGGTATCTGGCGATGCTCGACGGGACCGGCATGGCCAACGGCGTGCTGATCCAGGTCAGCGTGCACGGCACCGACAACCGGCTGATGGTCGAGACGCTGCGCGCCCACCGGCAGCGCCTGCGCGGCGTCGCGGTGATCCCGCTCGGCCTGCCCGACGCGGAGCTCGCCGCGCTGAAGGAGGCCGGAATCGTCGGCCTGCGCCTCAACGTCCTGTTCGGCGGCGGGGTCGGGCTCGACGCGGTCGAGTCCTACGGGGCGCTCGCCCGCGAGATGGGCTGGCACCTCCAGTTCCTGCTCGATGCTCGCGAGCTGCCGCCGATCGCCGGCCGCCTGTCGCGGCTGCCCGTGCCGCTGGTCTTCGACCATATGGGGCACATGCCGACCTCGGCCGGTCTGGACCACCCGGGCTTCGCGGCGCTGCTCGGCCTCGTCGCCGACGGCAACTGGGTGAAGCTCTCGGGTGCCTTCCGGGATTCCGTGACCGGGCCCCCCTACGCCGACACGATCCCCTTCGCCCGGGCGCTCAACGACGCCGCGCCGGACCGCTGCCTCTGGGGCTCGGACTGGCCGCACGTGGCCGCCTGGGACGGGCCGCCGCGGACGCGGGACCTCCTCGACCTGATGGCCGACTGGGTGCCGGACGCGGCCAGGCGCCGGATGGTGTTCGTGGACAACCCACGGCGGCTCTACGGCTTCGGGTAGGGGCGGCCGTTCAACGGCCGCCGGAGAGCCCGCCGACATCGCGCGCGCAGCGAAGCACCCCAGGTTCGCGCGAGGCCCGGAAAGCGGAGCGCGGCGTCTCCGTCAGACCCGCAGGTCGACGCTCTGGCCCTGTCCGGGAGGGGCCGGCGGGCCGGCGCTCGCCGCCTGGGCGGCGCTGTCCGCCACCAGCCCGGCGACCGCCTTGTCGGCGGAGAGCTGCTGCTTGGCGACGGCGATGCCGATCTGCTGGTTCTGGGACGAACCCAGCATCTGGACGGCGGCTGCGGCGATCGAATCCATGCCGCCGATCCTGGACCACCGGTCTGAATCCCGCGTTACCCGGATCCGGCGCCTTTGACCGGTCGCGCTCACCCGTCGAGGAAACCCCGCTGCCGCGCCCGGTAGCCGCCGATCGCCGTGACGCACAGGAACGACACGCCGGCCAGCGCCGTGCCGAACACCGCGATCGGCCACCAGTGGCCCTGGAAGCGCTCGGCCAGCACGGTGCCGACGATCGGCGTCAGGCCGCCGGCGAGCGCCCCGCAGAACTGGTACGCGATGGAGATCGCCGTGTAGCGCACCCGCGTCGGGAACGCGCCCGCGAGGTAGCCGGCGATCACCGCGTAGAAGGTCGCGCTGCCGACCACGTTGAGGGCGAGACCCAGCACGATCAGCGGCACAGACTTGGTCTCGACCAGCCAGAACAGCGGGTAGGGGGCCAGCATCGCCCAGACCAGCGTCCCCTGGAGGAACAGCCGCTCGTTGCGGATCAGCTCGGCGATCCGGGCGCCCACCGGGGTCATCACCAGCTGGACCACGGCGGCGATCAGCAGGGCGTCGAGGATCGTCGCCCGCGCGATGCCGAGATACTGCGTGGTGAACGCGATCATGAAGGTGTTGAACAGGTAGACCGAGGCGATCGCGAAGGTGTTGGCCCCCGCCGCCAGCAGCACCGGCTTCACGCAGGTCGTCAGCACCTCGCGCACCGGCGCCGGCGGCGGCCCGCCGGCGGCCCGGGCCTTCTCGAAGGCCGGGGATTCCGCGACGCCGAGGCGGATCGCGAGCCCGACGCCGAGCAGCAGGATGCTGACGAGGAACGGCACCCGCCAGCCCCAGGTCAGGAAGCTCTCCTTGTCGAGGAGGCCCGCGAGCCGGAAGGCCAGCAGCGACAGGATCTGCCCGGCCGGGCTGCCGAGCTGCGCGAAGGAGGCGAAGAAGGTGTTGCGCCCGGCCGGCGCGTGCTCGGCGGCCATCAGCACCGCCCCACCCCACTCGCCGCCGACCGCGAGACCCTGGATCAGCCGCAGGACGACCAGCATCACCGGCGCCCAGAGGCCGACCGACGCGTAGGTCGGCAGCAGGCCGATACACGAGGTGGCGATGCCCATCATCACGAGCGTCGCCACCAGGGCGCGCTTGCGCCCGAACCGGTCGCCGAGATGGCCGAAAATCAGGCCGCCGAGTGGTCGTGCGAGGAAGCCTACCGCGAAGGTGCCGAAGGCCGAGAGCGTCGCGATGTAAGGCGATTCCGCCGTGAAGAAGAGCGGCCCGAACACCAGGGCCGCCGCCGTGCCGTAGATGAAGAAATCGTACCACTCGATCGTGGTGCCCACGAAGGCCGCGAGCGCCGCGCGCGCCGACTGGTTCTGTCCGGGCCCGGCGGCCGGGCTTGCGGTCGTGACGGCCATCGATCCTCGCGCGGCATTATGAATTCAAACGCCGCCCTGCATGCGCCAGTCTGCCGGCCGACCGCAACGCCTGCACGCGACAGGGCGGGCGTTTCATCCGCCGCAGCCGGGCTCCGTCTCAGAAACTCGGCGGCGTGCAGGCGCTCACCACCTCGCAGGGGTTGGGCCCAACGCAGCGGAATCGGTGCGGGCGGCGGCTGTCGAAGCTGTAGGCGTCGCCGGGGCCGAGGATCCGGCGCTCGGCATCCACCGTGACCTCCAGTCGCCCGGAGAGCACGATGCCGCCCTCCTCGCCCTCGTGGGAGAGCGGCACCCGGCCGGTATCGGCGCCCGGCTCGTAGCGCTCCTTGAGGATCTGGAGCTTGCGTCCGAACAGGCTGTCGCCGACCTGACGGTACGAGATCGCCCCCTTGGCGGCCCGGCGGCCGATCTCGGTGAGGTCCTCGGCGGCGAAGAACGCCTTGCGCTCCGGCTCCGGCTCCAGGGCGAAGAACTCGGCCATGCCAATCGGCACCCCGTCGAGGATCCGCTTCAGGGCGCCCACCGACGGGTTCACCCGGTTGGCCTCGATCAGCGAGATCGCCGAGTTGGTCACGCCGGCGCGCTTGGCGAGGGTCCGCTGCGACAGGCCGTGGCGGGCCCGAACGAAGCGCAGGCGCGCGCCGACATCGATGCTCATCCGGCCAGGGCCCGTTTCAGGTGTTGCGGATCCCGCAACGGTGCCACCCGTGGCCCCGGTCCTGCAAGGGGTTGGCGGCGACCAGAAAAGGACTTGTTGCCCGATCGGCGAAGGTGTCCCCTGGTCCCGCCGCCGATCCGCGTCGCCCGTCCCGGAGAACCGCCCCATGACCGACCATCCGCTCCGCAACACGCCCGCGATGGACGCCTTCTGGATGCCGTTCACGGCCAACCGCCAGTTCAAGGCGGCGCCGCGCCTGCTCGTCTCGGCCGAGGGCATGCACTACACCGCCGACGACGGCCGCAAGGTCCTCGACGGCTCCGCGGGCCTCTGGTGCGTCAATGCCGGCCACGGGCGGCGGGGCATCGCCGCCGCGGTGGAGCGTCAGCTCGCGACCCTCGACTTCGCCCCGACCTTCCAGATGGGTCACCCCGTCGCCTTCGAGTTCGCCGAGCGGCTGGCCGAGATCGCCCCGGGCGGTCCGGACAAGCGCCTCGACCGGGTGTTCTTCACCAATTCCGGCTCGGAATCGGTCGACACCGCCCTCAAGATCGCGCTCGCCTACCAGCGGGCGATCGGGCAGGGCACGCGGACCCGGCTCGTCGGCCGCGAGCGCGGCTATCACGGCGTCGGCTTCGGCGGCCTGTCGGTCGGCGGCATCGTGTCGAACCGGCGGGTCTTCCCGCAGCTCAACGGCACCGACCACCTGCGCGACACCCACGACCCGGCCCGCAACGCCTTCGTGAAGGGCCAGCCCGAGCACGGGGCCGAGCTCGCCGAGGATCTGGAGCGGCTGGTGGCGCTCCACGGCGCCGAGACCATCGCGGCCTGCATCGTCGAGCCGGTGGCGGGCTCGACCGGCGTGCTGATCCCGCCGAAGGGCTACCTCGAGCGCCTGCGCGAGATCTGCACCAAGCACGGCATCCTGCTGATCTTCGACGAGGTCATCTCCGGCTTCGGCCGCCTCGGCGCGCCCTTCGCGACCGACTTCTTCGGTGTCGTCCCCGACCTCGTGACCAGCGCCAAGGGCCTGACCAACGGCACGGTGCCGATGGGCGCGGTCTTCGCGAGCCGCGCGGTCCACGACGGCCTGATGCACGGCCCGGACGGGATCGAGCTGTTCCACGGCTACACCTATTCCGGGCACCCGATCGCCTGCGCGGCCGGCCTCGCGACGCTCGACATCTACCGGGAGGAGGGGCTGCTGACCCGTGTCGCCGACATCGCCGACGACTGGGCGGCGGCGATCCACGATCTGCGCGGGCGCAAGAACGTCATCGACATCCGCACCATCGGGCTCGTCGCCGGCGTCGAGCTGGCGCCGCGCCCGGACGCGCCGGGCAAGCGCGCCTACGACGTGTTCGTGGACTGCTTCGAGCGCGGCCTGCTCACCCGGGTGACCGGCGACATCATCGCCCTGTCGCCGCCGCTGATCATCGAGCGCGGCCAGATCGGCGAGATCGTGGATATCCTCGGCGCGGCGATCGACCGGGTCGCCTGAGAGCGCTCCCGTCTCTGCGAGCGGAGCGAAGCAATCCAGGGTCGCGCCATGGTTCGAAACCGCACGCTGCCCTGGGTCGCTTCGCTACGCTCGCGATGACGTGGGGCTTGCGATCACACAACCCTTGCGCGCCGCACAGGCGTCCCCGCCGCGCGGCGGGGTTGTCGCGACACCACCCGCGCCCATCTGCCCCGGACCCGGATTTAAGCCGGGCACGAGGGTTTCCATGTCGAACACCGCCCTGATCGTCGGCGCCAGCGGGATCGTCGGCAGCGCCACCGCGGCGCTGCTGACCCAGGAAGGCTGGATGGTCGCGGGCCTCGCCCGTCACCCGGTGCAGCAGGACGGCGTCGCGCCGGTGGCGGGCGACCTGCAGGATCCGGCCTCCCTGGAGGAGGCGCTCTCCGACCTCGCCCCGAGCCACGTGTTCCTGGCGACCTGGCAGCGGCGTCCGACCGAGGCGGAGATGATCCGCGTCAACCGGGCTATGGTGGAGAACCTGCTCGACGCGCTCCGCCCCAAGAAGAGCGTCCGCCACGTCGCCCTGGTGACCGGGCTGAAGCACTATCTCGGCCCGTTCGAGGCCTACGGCAAAGGCACCCTGCCGCAGACGCCGTTCCGCGAGGACCAGGGCCGCCTCGACATCGAGAATTTCTACTACGCCCAGGAGGACGCCGTGTTCGCGGCCGCCGCGCGCGACGGCTTCACCTGGAGCGTGCACCGCCCGCACACGATCATCGGCAAGGCGGTGGGCAACGCCATGAACATGGGCACGACGCTCGCCTGCTACGCCACCCTGTGCCGGGAGCTGGGACGCCCGTTCATCTTCCCGGGCTCCGCCGCGCAGTGGAACGGCCTCACCGACATGACCGACGCGCGGCTTCTCGCCCGCCAGCTGCTCTGGGCGTCGACGGAACAGAGGGCCGCCAACGAGGCGTTCAACGTCGTCGACGGCGACGTCTTCCGCTGGAGCTGGATGTGGGGCCGGATCGCCGCGTGGTTCGGGATCGAGGCGGTGCCGTTCGACGGCACGCACCGGCCGCTGGAGCCCCGGATGGCGCAGGACGGCCCGGCCTGGGCCGAGATCGCGGCGCGCCACGGCCTCGCCGAGCCGAACCTCGAGAAGCTGGCCTCGCCCTGGCACACGGATGCCGATCTCGGCCGGCCGATCGAGGTCGTCACCGACATGAGCAAGAGCCGCCGCCTCGGCTTCACGACCTACCAGCCGACCGACGACGCGTTCTACGACCTGTTCGCCCAGCTCCGCGCGGACCGGCTGATCCCCTGACGGAGGACACCACCGTCATCGCGAGCGCAGCGAAGCGACCCAGGGATGCACGACGCCCGTGAGCGCAGCGCTGCCCTGGATTGCTTCGCTGCGCTCGCAAAGACGGCGGCGGATCAGGAGACCTTCCGCTCCGTCCCGCACCACTCGGCCACGAACAGCGCCATGGTGGTCGTGATCCGCTTCACCGAGGCGAGGCTCACGCGCTCGTCGAAGCCGTGGATGTTCTGGGAGGTCGGGCCGTAGCAGAGGGCCGGCACCCGATCGTAGAGAGCGTGGACGCGGGTATCGAGGTAGCCCGCCGTCATGAAGCTCTGGAGCGGCGACCCGATCGCCCGCTCGTGGGCGCGGCCGAGCACCGCCTCGGCCTCCGAGCCTTCCTCCAGCACGTAACCCTCAGCGAAGAAGCCGTTGAACACCACCCGCGGCGGGCTGTTGGCCAGGAACGGGTCGGTGCGGGAGAAGGACGCCACCGCGGCCTCGATCTCGGCGGCGGCCTGCGCGGCGCTCACGCCGGGGTAGAGCGCCACCCGGCAGTGGATCCGGCACCAAGCCGGGACCGAGGAGGCCCAGTCGCCGCCCTCGATCTTGCCGATGTTGAGGTTGATCGGGTGGTCCTCGGTCTCGAAATGCGGGTGCGCGGCCTTCTCGGCGTTCCAGCGGGCCTCGACATCGCGCAGCGCGCCGATCACCCGGTACGTGGCGTCGATGGCGTTGGCGCCGGCGCCCATCTCGCGGACATGGACCGGGACGCCCCGCACCTCGACGGTGAACCAGAGCACGCCGGTATTGGCGCGCACGAGCTTCTCGTCCTCCGGCTCGGGGATCAGCACGGCGTCGGCGCGGTAGCCGCGCAGATGGGTCATCAGGGCGCCGTTGCCGGTGGATTCCTCCTCGACCACCGACTGCACCGTCACGGAGGCCGCCGGCTGCAGGCCGAGGCGCGCCAGGGCGTCGAGGGCGAACAGGTTGGCGGCGTGCCCGGCCTTCATGTCGCCGGCGCCGCGGCCGTACATCCAGTCGCCCTGGATCACCGGATCGAAGGGCCGGTGGGTCCAGAGGTCGAGGGGCCCCGGCGGCACGACGTCGACATGGGCCTGCAGGATCAGCGAGCGCCCGGTCTCGGTGCCCGGCCTGTGGTGGCAGACGACGATCGGCGCGTCAGAATGGTGCGCGGCGTCGATCTTCGAGCCGCCCGGATGGGCCGCGATGGCGTCCCGGTCCATGGCGAAGCGCTCGGTGGCGTAGCCGCGGGCACGGAACTGGTCGAAGACGTAGTCCTGGCAGGCATGCTCCTCCCCGCGCAGGGACGCGAACCGGACGAGCGCCTGCGTGTGGGCGACCTGATCGGCGAAGCCCTCCGCCACGGAGGCTTCGATCTCGGCGGCGAGGGTGGGGTCGAGGGCCATGGAAACTCCGAACCGTCTGCGGCCGGGAGGAAGCGCCCGGGCCCGGGCCGCTGTCAACCGGCGGTTGCCGAGAGCATGGCGCGTGCCGGAACCGGGATCCTAGGTCACATCCGGGAGCGCCGTCCGCACCTGCTCGGCGAACCGCGCGAAGGCCGCGCTCGGCCGGTCGTCGGCGCGGTGGACCAGCAGCGTCGGGACGTGCCCGTCCCCGTCGGGCACCGGGTGAACCGAGACCCGGCCCGCGCGGTGCGCCGGCTCTGCCACGGCCCGCGGAACCAGGGTCACGCCCAGGCCGGCCGCCACGCAGCCGAGGATGCCGTCGAGGGTCCCGAATTCCATGCGTCGCACATGCACGAGGCCCTGGCGGGCCAGGAACGCCTCCAGGCGCCTCCGGTACGAGCAGCCGGCCCGGAACACGAGCACCTTCGCGTCGCGCGCCCGGGCCAGCCGGTCGAGCAGCGCCGCGAGGTCGCCGACGGCCGGGTGCGCCACCAGCACCAGCTCCTCCGTGAAGACCGGGAGCCCGACGAGGTCGGCCTGCGCGACCGGGCCGGCCACGAAGGCCCCCTCCAGGCTCCGGTCGAGGACCCGGGCGATCAGGTGCTCGGTCGGGCCGGTCTCCAGCTCGATGTCCACCTCCGGGTGGCGCGCGGCGAAATCCGCGAGCGGGCCGGGCAGGCGCAGGGCCGCGGTCGTCTCCATGGCGCCGATCCGCAGGGGTCCGCGCGGCTCGCCCTCGGCCAGCAGGGCGTGGCGCGCCTCCACGAGCAGCTGCCCGACCTGGAGCGCGTAGGGCAGGAGCCGCTCCCCCGCCCGGGTCAGCGTCACCCCGCGGCTGCCGCGGTGGAACAGCGGCACGCGCAGGGCCTGCTCCAGGGCGCGGATCCGGCCTGTGACGTTGGACTGGACGGTGTTGAGCCGCGCCGCCGCCCGCCCGATGCCGCCGGTCTCGGCCACCGCCGCGAAGAACATCAGGTCGGTGCTGTTCATGCCATCTGCTTTTCCGATGCCTTCCTTCAGAAGGAATCATTTTTTCCGCCATCGCGCGAGCGCTAATCCCTGGCGGGCGGCGCGCGCAACCGAGACGCTACCCGGGGAGGGGATCCATGGCCTTGAGGACCAGACTCACCGACGCCTTCGGGCTGCGACACCCGATCGTGCTGGCCCCCATGGACCCGGCCTCGGGGGGTGCCCTCGCGGCGGCGGTGAGCGCCGCCGGCGGCCTCGGCCTGATCGGCGGCGGCTACGGCGACCACGCGACGCTCGACCGGGAATTTGCCCGCGCGGGCAATCAGCGGGTCGGCTGCGGCTTCATCACGTGGTCGATGGCCCGGGACCCATCGCTCCTCGACGCGGCGCTCGCCCGGTCGCCCGCGGCCCTGATGCTCTCCTTCGCGGATCCCGCGCCCTTCGCGGACCGGATCCGCGCCGCCGGCGTGCCGCTGATCTGCCAGGTGCACACCCTGGCGCATGCGAGGCGTGCCCTGGAGGTCGGCGCGGCCGCGGTGGTGGCGCAGGGGACGGAGGCCGGCGGCCACGGCCTCACCGCCCGCGGCACCGCGGCGTTCGTGCCGGCGGTCGCCGACCTGATCGCCCGCGAGCGCCCCGAGACGCTGCTCCTCGCGGCGGGCGGCATCGCGGACGGGCGCGGCCTCGCCGCCGCCCTGGCGCTGGGGGCCGACGGTGTCCTGATGGGGACCCGGTTCTGGGCCAGCCGGGAGGCGCTGATCCACCCGGCCGCGAAGCAGCGGGTTCTCGCCGCCACCGGCGACGACACGATCCGCACGCAGGTCTACGACATCGCCCGCCAGCGGGCCTGGCCGGCGCCCTATACCGGGCGACTCCTGCGCAACACCTTCATCGAGACGTGGCACGGCCGCGAGGACGCGCTGCGCGCGGCCTCGGCCGAGCGGCGCCGGGACGTGGAGGATGCCGACGCGGCGGGCGACTACGACGTCGCCAACGTCACGGTCGGCGAGGCCGTCGGGCTCATCGCCGACCTGCCGGGCGCCGGCGACCTCGTCCTACGCATCGCCGAGGAGGCCGAGGCCGCGATCCGCCGGATCTCCGGCATGGCCGCCGCGGCGCCGTGAGGGCGCCGCCAGGGTGCTGTGAGGGTGCTGTGAGGGTGCTGTGAGGGTGCTGTGAGGGTGCTGTGAGGGTGCTCAGCAAAGCGTGACTACGCAGGGTTGCCGCGGACCGGAACCTCGGTGTTGCCGACGGTTTAGCGTGACGGCAAACCGTCGCGGTTTCTCGAGGCGCGTCTCGAGTCGGAGTCGCTCATGCGTATCGGTCTGATCTCCGTCCTGTCCGGGCTGCTCCTGTGCGCGGGGATTCCCGCGACGGCCAGCGCGGACGTGCTCGTCAACGTCGACAAGACCACCCAGCGCATGGAGGTCTCCGTCGACGGCCAGCCGCGCTATTCCTGGCCGGTCTCGACCGGCGTCGCGAGCTACGACACCCCGTCCGGCGCCTACCGCCCGTTCCGGATGGAGCGCACGCACTTCTCGAAGGAGTGGGACGACGCGCCCATGCCGTTCGCGATGTTCTTCACGACCCAGGGCCACGCCATCCACGGCACCAACCACGTCCGGAGCCTCGGGCGCGCGGCCTCGCACGGCTGCGTGCGCCTGTCGGTGCGCAACGCCGCGACCCTGTTCAACCTCGTGAAGAGCCAGGGCATGGGCCGGACGCGGGTGGTGATCGAGGGGGCGGATGTCCCGATGGCGGACCGCGGGCGGCGCGGCACCCGGCTCGCCCGGAACCGCAGCCCCTACGAGCCGGACGACCTGCTGGCGAACAGCGATCAGATGGGGCGCCGGTCGGTGCCGGCCTATTACCGCCCGGCGGCCCGGCCCGCCTACGCGCCCGCGACGGTCTACGGCTACCCGGCCGAGGCCGACGAGACGGACGGCTGGTAGGCCGGATCGCGGCCCAGGCCCCGAGTATCGGCCGATCGGCGGCACGACAGCCCCTGCGCGCAGACGATCACCGACCGCGTCGTCTGAGCGCGAAAGTCATGCGCCGCCGCTCCCGCCCATTGCCGAGCGCGCCCTCCCGGCCTAGCTCCTGCGCGGCCATCAGAGCCTGCGCGGCCCCTGCCGCGACCTGAGACGGACGGAGACACCCCGAGATGCCCTTCGCTTTCTGCCGGTCCCTTCCCCTCGCCGCCCTGGCGCTCGCCGCGGCCACCGTGCCGGGCTACGCCCTCGAGGTGACGCGCTCGGCCGACATCGCCGCGCCGCCGGCCAAGGTCTGGCAGACCATCGGCGAGTTCTGCGGCATCGGCGACTGGCACCCCGCCATCGAGAAGTGCGTCCTGTCGGACAAGGACGGCATGAAGGTCCGCACCCTCAGCCTCAAGGGTGGCGGCACCATCAAGGAGGAGCAGGTCTCCCGCGACGACAAGGTGATGAGCTACACCTACACGATCCTGGAGAGCCCGCTGCCGGTCTCGGACTACAAGTCGACCCTCTCGGTCGCCCCCGCCGGCTCCGGCTCGAAGGTGACCTGGACCGGGACCTTCAACGCCAAGGGCGCGCCGGACACGGTCGCCACCGACGCGATCCAGGGCATCTACGATTCCGGCCTGAAGGCGCTCGCCGACAAGGCGAAGTAAGCCCGTCACGATTCGGAGCGCGCCGCCGACGCCGGATGCCGGCGGCGCGCACCAAGTCCCTCCGGCAACAGCGGAATCGCGCGTTCGCGGCGAACCGCGTCCCGCGCTTCGCGCCCCTTCGGCATGTCGCCGGGGCGATTGACCCCTTGCCAAGCTCGGCTCAGAACCTCGGCGGCGCGGCCCCTCGCGCCCCAACAGGATGATCGCCGTGCCCGCGTCCCGCCTCCCGATGCGCCTCAGCCTCGTCGCCCTCGCCGTCGCGGCGCTGGGCGCCTGCCAGCAGCGCGCCACGCCCGCGGTCACCGAGCCCTCGCCGATCGTGCCGGCGCCCCTGGCCCTGCCCACGGGCAGCGGCTGCGGCCCGGAGATCGCCCGCACGAAGGCGATCGTCGACAGCGACGTGGCCACCGGCAACCTCAACAAGCCGGTGGGCGACCGCTTCAGCGCCGACCTCGCCCACGCCGCCGCGGAGTGCTCGGCCGGCAAGTCGGGCGAAGCCCTGCACCTGCTCGCCGCCGCCAAGAGCCGCTACGGCTACCGCTGAGCGCGGGGCTTTCCTTTCCCGCCGCGTTGCAGGATCGCGCCGTCGATCCTGCAGGCGCGTCCGACCCGGCCCCTCATCCCGCGGTGCGGAGCGCGGCGGAGGTCTCGAAGGCGGCCTCCAGGCGCCGCGCGCTCCCTGGAACTCGCCCTCGAGGCCCGCCGACACGGCCACCTCGGGACGAGGCCGTCGGTTCGGACAGGCGCATCCCGCGCTAGATCACGAACAGCAGGTTCAATCCGGCGCGCCGGAACCCGTCCTCGGCGATCTTCAGATCGAGCCCGTAGGACGCGATGTCGTCCGCCACCGGGTCGAGGGCCGGCGCCCGGTGCTGGTGGAGGTGCTTGATGTAGCTGTGGCAGGTCGTGCAGGTCTCGACCTGAACGTCCTTCGAGACCTCATCGAGCCCGTAATAGCTCACGTTCTCGCCGTCACCGCAGGCGGTGCAGCGGATCCGGACGTGGTTCCAGTACGTGCCGCAGAGCGAGCAGCTGAGATATCGGGCCTTGTCGGCCGGGGTCCAGGAGACGATGACGCTCGCCACCGGCGCGCCGCCGCAGCACGGGCAGACGCCGTCCGCGACGGGCTTCAGCGTCCGCGTGTCGAGGCGCGCGGCCCGCTCGGCGAAGCGCACCTGCAATGCGGCTGAGACGAACAGGCATTCGGCGATCCGGTCGACCGGCAGCGCGCCCTCGAAAACCTGCACGGCGAGATCGCGGCGCTCCTCCGGCGCGGCGGCCCGCAGGGCATCCCGCGCCGCGGCCGAGGCCTCGGGCGCGGTCGCGAGATCCAGCGCGTCGAGCAGCGCCAGGAGGCACGCGTCGAAATCCTGGTCGGCCTCGAGGCTGTGCCGCGACAGCGGCGGCATGCCGTGCTCGCTCCGCAGCGCCTGATCGGCGGGATCCGGCGCCGGCGGGGCCGGAAACCGTGCCTGGATCGCCGCCTGGGCGCGGGCGACCTCACCGACGAACCGGAGATAGGCCTCCAGCGGGTGCCCGGGCGCGGCCTCCGCCAGGCGCGCGGCCCGGTCGGCGAACAGAGTCGCGGGATCGGGCAGGCGCACGAGCGGGACCGAGCCCGAGATCCCGATCTTGTCGGGATCGGGCTTGAGCTCGCTGAAATCCCGGCGGCGGGGCTTCGGGGCCTCGGCGGGTTTCGGGGTGTTGTCCGCGGCCGGAGCCGCGGGTTTCCGCCTGAAGAAGTTGGCCACGCGATCAGGATCCGCGCTTGTCCACCGAGCCGCGGCGCGCCGGGCCGCCGGCCATCTGACGGAACCACTTGCGGTGGTGCCGGTAGGCCCAGCCGCCCGTGACCGTGCCGCGGACCATCGCCCGGCCGGTGCCGCGCACCCAGATGCCGGCGTAGACGTGCACCACGATGATCGCGATGGCGATGACGGCGGCCAGCGAGTGCGCGAGCAGCGCCCAGCGCTGGGTCTCGATCGAGGTGAGGCCGCCGAAATAGGTGTTCCAGATCACGAGGCCGGTCACGAACATCACGCCGATCAGCGCGGTCTGGCCCCAGAACACGCCCTTCTGGCCGGCATTGTACTTGCCGAGCTCCGGCAGCCGGTCCTCGCGGTTGGTGACCACGTCGCCGATCTTCTTCGACCACTCGACATCGTCCTTGTTGGGGATGTTGAGCCGCCAGAAGCGCACGAACAGGAAGAGGAAGCTGATCGCCAGCGCCACGCCGAACCACGGGTGGACCGCCCGGGTCGCCTGTCCGCCGCCGAACAGGCCGGTCAGCGAGAACAGGTAGGGCGTGAACATCGCCAGCCCCGAGAGGGTCAGCAGCGTGAACAGGATCGCGGTGATCCAGTGGTTCACGCGCTGCACGCCGGTGTAGCGCGGGACGTACATCACCTCCGGCGCCTCGGACTTGGCGTGGTGGAGGGGGCGGGAATCGCCGTCCCGGACATCGTTCTGGATCGTCATCGGCCTTCACTCGCCTGACGGGGCCGCCCGTCGCGGCGGGCGGGCCGTGAAACTCGAAATCGGGTCGGGCGCCCGAGCCGTCTCCGCTCTGCCGAAACCGTTCGGCGCGGCGCTCCCTCCCCCCCCCGCGGGGGAGGGAGACCGTCGCGTCTCAGTGCGGCCGGGCCTCGCCGCCATTCTCCCGGCGCTTGGCCTCGTCGTACTCGACCGCCTCTTCCTCCTCCTCGGGCACGACCTCGTTCGGGCCGGCCGTGACGTAGTGGAAGAAGCCCGCCACCGCCGCGAAGCCCATCGCGGCGAGACCGAACACCTTGGCACCGCCCTTCCAGAAGGCGACCAGCGGCGAGATCTTCGGGTCGTTCGGCAGGCCCGCGTAGAGGTTCGGCTGGTCGGCGTGGTGCAGCACGTACATGACGTGCGTGCCGCCGACCCCGGCCGGGTCGTAGAGGCCGGCATGGGCGAAGCCGCGCGACTTCAGGTCCTCGACGCGGTCGTGGGCCTGATCGATCATGGCTTGCTTGGTGCCGAACATGATCGAGCCGGTCGGGCAGGCCTTGGCGCAGGCCGGGGCCTGACCCACCGCCACCCGGTCCGAGCACAGGGTGCACTTGTACGCCTTGTGGTCGGTCTGGCTGATGCGCGGGATGTTGAAGGGGCAGCCCTTCACGCAGTAGCCGCAGCCGATGCAGTTCTCCTCGATGAAGTCGACGATGCCGTTGGAGTACTGCACGATCGCGCCGGGAGACGGGCAGGCCTTCAGGCAGCCCGGCTCGGTGCAGTGCATGCAGCCGTCCTTGCGGATCAGCCATTCGAGGTTGTTGGTCTCCGGGTTCTCGTACTCGGTGAACCGCATCAGGGTCCACGACTTCGGCGTGAGGTCGTGGGGGTTCTGGTAGGTGCCCGTGTTGACACCGATGTCGTCGCGCAGGTCGTTCCACTCCTCGCACGCCGACTGGCAGGCCTTGCAGCCGATGCACTTCGACACGTCGATGAGTTTGGCGACCTCCACCTGACGGCGGATCTCCGGCGGCGTCTCCGTGGAGGCGGAGCGCTGGCGGATGTCGAGGGAGCTGTAGTCAGCCATGTCTGCCGCTCCCCCTTACGCGACCGCGTCCGACGGAGGCGTGGTCGGCTCGATGTTCACGAGCCAAGCCTTGAACTCCGGCGTCTCGGTGTTCGCGTCGCCGACGACGGGCGTCAGCGAGTTCGGGTGCCATCCCTTCTTGGTGTGGCCCATGAAGCCCCAGTGCTGCGGGATGCCGACGACGTGGACGGGCTTGCCGTCGCAGATCAGCGGCTTGATCCGCTTGGTCACCACCGCCTTAGCCTTCAGGGAGCCGCGCTTCGACCAGACGCGGACCCAGCCGCCCTTGGCGATGCCCTTCTCCTTGGCGAGCTCCTCCGAGATCTCCACGAAGGCCTCCGGCTGGAGGATCGCGTTGATCCGGGCGTGCTTGGTCCAGCCGTGGAAGTGCTCGGTCAGGCGGTAGCTCGTCGCCGCGTAGGGGAACTCCTTCGCGTCGCCGAGGTCGGCGAGGTCGTCCTTGAAGATGCGGGACGCGGGCGCGCCCTTGATCTTCGGGAAGGCGAGGTTGGCCACCGGCGACTCGAAGGGCTCGTAGTGCGTCGGGAACGGCCCGTCGCGCATGAGGCCGCGGGTCCACAGGCGGGCGACGCCCTCCTGGTTCAGGATGAACGGGCCGACGCCCTTATCGGGGGCGACGGTGACGCCGTAATCCGGCACGTCGAAGCCGATCCACTGCTTGCCGTTCCACTCGATGAGCTTCTTCTTCTCCGACCACGGGCGACCCTCGGGGTCGCACGAGGCGCGGTTGTAGAGCACGCGCCGGTTGGCCGGCCACGCGAAGGCCCAGTTCGGCGCGATGCCGCGGTCGCCGGGGTCGGTGTTGTCCCGGCGGGCCATCATGTTGCCCTTCTCGGTGTAGCAGCCCGAGTAGATCCAGCAGCCGCAGGCGGTCGTCCCGTCGTCCTTGAGCTGGGCGAAGCCGTCGACCTGCTTGCCCGCCGGGATGATCGTCCCGTTGAGGTCCGGCGTCGGCGCCAGCGTGTAGCCGTTGAGCTCGCGGGCGAGCTCGGTCGGCGTCGGCGACTCGGCGATCGCGTAGTCCCACTTCAGATTAACGATCGGGTCCGGGAAGGCCCCGCCATCCTTCTTGTAGGCCGCCTTCATGCGGAGGAAGATCTCCGACATGATCTCGATGTCCGAGCGGCACTCGCCCGGCGCCTCCTGCGCCTGCCAGTGCCACTGCAGCCACCGGCTGGAGTTCGACAGCGAGCCTTCCTCCTCCACGAACAGGGTGGTCGGAAGCTCGAACACCTCGGTCTGGATTTTGGTCGGATCGACGTCGTTGTACTCGCCGTGGTTCTCCCAGAACCGGGCCGTCTCGGTCTTGAGCGGATCCATCACCACGATGAACTTCATCTTGGAGAAGGCTTCCGTCATCTTGGCGCGATTCGGGAACGACAGCAGGGGGTTGAAGCCCTGGATGACGTAGCCGGTCATCTTGCCCTGCTTGGCGAGCTCGAACCCGCGCAGCACGTCGTAGGTCGGCACGTCGAGCTTGGGCAGGTAATCGTACGCCCAGTCGTTCTCCTTGGTGGCCTTGTCGCCCCACATCGCCTTCTGGAACGAGACGAAGAACTTGTTGTAGTTCTGCCAGTAGCTCGTCTGTCCGGGACGCAGCGGCTTGAACTGCCGCTTGGCGATATAGCTCGCGTAGTCGGGCTCCTTCTCCACCGGGATGTTCAGGTACCCGGGGATGAGGTTCGACATCAGCCCGATATCGGTCAGCCCCTGGATGTTGGAGTGACCGCGCAGCGCCTGCATGCCGCCGCCGAGCACGCCGATGTTCCCGAGCAGCGTCTGCACGATGCACATCGAGCGGATGTTCTGCGAGCCCTTGGAGTGATGGGTCCAGCCGAGCGCGTAGAGCGAGGCCATCGACTTCTCGGGGGAAGCCGTCGTCGCCATCAGCTCGCAGACCTTCAGGAAGGTCTCCTTGGGCGAGCCGCAGATCTTCTCGACCATCTCGGGCGTGTAGATCGCGAGATGCTTCTTCAGGAGCTGCATCACGCTGCGCGGATGCTGCATCGTCTCGTCGACCACGGCGTAGCCGTCGGGGCCGATCTCGTAGTCCCAGGTGGTCTTGTCGTAGTCGCGCTTGTCCGCGTCGTAGCCCGTGAACAGACCCTCGCTGAAGTCGTAGCCCTCGCGGACCACGTACCCGGCGTTGGTGTAGGCGGAGACGTAGCGGTGCTGCAGCTTGTCGTTGTCGAGCAGGTACTTGGCCACGCCCGACAGGAAGGCGATGTCGGTCCCCTGCCGGATCGGGCAGTAGAGATCGGCCACCGACGCCGTGCGGGTGAAGCGCGGATCGACGACGATCAGCTTGGCATTGTTATGGGCTTTCGCCTCCACGACCCACTTGAAGCCGCAGGGGTGAGCCTCGGCGGCATTGCCGCCCATCACGGTGATCACGTCCGCGTGCTTGATGTCCATCCAGAGGTTGGTCATCGCACCGCGTCCGAAGGAGGGCGCCAAACTGGCGACCGACGGACCGTGTCAAACTCTGGCCTGATTATCGAAGACCAGGGCCCCCATGCTTCGGACTGTCTTGTAGGTCAGCCAGGCCGTCTCGTTGGTGGTGGCCGAGGCCCCGAGGAAGCCCATCGTGGTCCACCGGTTGACCGTGAGGTCGCCGTTCTTGGCCACGAAGTTCTTGTCCCGGTCCTCCTTCATGAGCTGCGCGATGCGGTCGAGGGCGAAATCCCAGGACACGCGCTTGAACTCGGAGGAACCCGGGGCGCGGTGGAGCGGGTACTTGGTGCGGGTCTCGGCGTGCACGAAGTCGAGCAGCGCCGAGCCCTTCGGGCAGAGCGTGCCGCGGTTGACCGGATGATCCGGGTCGCCCTCGATGTGCATGACCGAGGAGCGCGCGTTCTTCGAACGGTCCCCCAGGCTGTAGAGGATCACGCCGCACGCGACCGAGCAGTACGGGCAGGTGTTGCGGGTCTCGCGCATCTGCGCGAGCTTGAACGGCCGCACCGCGGCGGCCATGGCGGGCTCGAGTCCGCCGAATCCGAGCGCGCCCAGCGAGCCGCCAGCGAGGCCGGCGCCGGCCCCCTTGAGCAGGCCACGCCTTGAGACCTGGACCGTCATCTCCGCTCCGTAAAAGCGATCTGGTATAATTCCAAGCTGTCCCAAAAAAGCGTGCGCGAGGCAAGTGCGGTTGCGTGACACAGCAAGTCGCCGTGTCTCAGCCGAAGCAACACGTTTGTCACACCGGCATCATCCTGCATGAGAACGGTTTTTTTACTTGCTGGGATTGGCCGGATTGGTGCCTGACGGGCCGGCCGTGCGGTGCTCCAGGGGCGCCTGCGGCTCGGTCGCGGAAGTGCCGCCGGGCTGGGCCGGCGGCACGGGACGGTCGGCATTCTCCTTGATCGAGTTGCCGCCCGGGTCCGGCGCGTCCTTGGCGGCCGACTGCTCGCGCGGCACCGGGGCCTGGCTCCAGCCGTCCTGCGCGCTGCGGGACTTGTCGCCCATCGCGTCGATGCCCTTGATCTCGCCGGGCTTCGTCTGCGCGAGGCAGGGCGACGCGGCCGCCGCGAGGCCGAGGAGCACCGATATCGTCAGGGGGATCGAGCGGGACACGGGGCGCCTCCTGGCAGCGGGGGAACGGCAGCGGGGAATGCCCGGGCAACGTAGCCTTCGCGGCCGCAGTTCCGGTCTGCGACACCGACCGGGGACCGGGCACTCGGGTCGCGCGGCGGGGTCGCGGTGTCGGCGGTGACGGCTCCTTAACCAAACCTTGCAACCGTACGTGTCCACAGGTGCGAGGATTTTCCGGTCATGTCGAAGCCGCATCCCGAGCGCCCCTGCGAGACCGAGCGGTCCGTAGACGCACCACCGCTCACCTCCGACATCCGGCGCCATCTCGGCCAGAACCTGCGCGCGCTCTTCACCGACACGCTGGCGGCCCCGGTCGACAAGCGGCTGGAGGCCCTGATCGCCCGGCTCGACAAGCCGAAGCGCTGACCCGGACCGCCGCCGACAGGGGAGCGGAAGATCGCCGTCTTGCGGGCAACCGCGTGCGGCGCGAACCGCCGACGGCTCTCGCCCGCCCGCGGAATGCCGCCCGATGTGCGCTAGAGCACTTAAGATCGTTCGTTCTGAGAAACCCGATTCCGCGCAGGAAATCTTCTCCATCGGCGACGCCAGAGAGAAGATCCATGCGTTCTGATCGTCTACCGCCCTGAGTTATCTTGCATTTCCGGCACGATCGTCGATCCTGATCACGTTACGGCATCACGCGGGTCCACACCCGAGGCTTGACTTCGTTCGGTAAAAAGAACGATTTCGCGCCTCCCGGGGACGCCTGTCCCCTGCGTCGCAACCGCGGATGGCTGGGGGATCGGACGTGATGACGAACGCTTCAGGTCTGGGCCGGATGGCTCGGGCGATCGGGCTGACCCTTCTGGCCGGAGCCGGCCTGCTGACCTGCGCGCTGCCGGCCGCGGCCGAGACCGCGCTCCTCAACGTCTCGTACGATCCGACCCGCGAGCTCTACCGCGAGATCAACGCCGCCTTCGCGGAAGAGTGGAAGGCCAAGACCGGCGAGGCCATCACGGTGCGGGCCTCGCACGGCGGCTCGGGCGCGCAGGCGCGCACGGTGATCGACGGGGTGGACGCCGACGTGGTCACCCTCGGCATCCCGTCCGACATCGACGCGATCGCCAAGCTCACCCGCAAGATCCCCGAGGATTGGCGCAGCAAGCTGCCGAACCAGGGGACGCCCTACACCTCGACGGTGGTGTTCCTGGTCCGGAAGGGCAACCCGAAGGGCGTCAAGGACTGGGACGACCTGGTCAAACCCGACGTGAAGGTGATCACCCCGAATCCGAAGACCTCGGCGGGGGGGCGCTGGAACTTCCTCGCCGCCTGGGGCTACGCCTACGGGAAGGACAAGGACGCCGCGAAGGCCGACGCCTTCGTCGGGCAGGTCTACAAGAACGTGCCGGTGCTCGACACCGGCGCCCGGGGCTCGACGGTGACCTTCGCGCAGCGCGGCCTCGGCGACGTCCTGCCGACCTGGGAGAACGAGGCCTACCTCGTGCTCCAGGAATTCGGCGCCGACAAGTTCGACATCGTCTCGCCGCCGACCTCGATCTACGCCGAGCCGCCTGTGGCCCTGGTGGCGGTCAATGCCGAGCGGAAGGGCACCACCAAGGCGGCCCAGGCCTATCTCGACTTCCTCTACGGCGACCGCGCCCAGGCGATCTTCGCCAAGCACCATTACCGGCCGATCCGGCGGGAGGCGGCCGCTCCGGCAGACCTCGCCCAGCTGCCCGAGATCAAGCTGTTCAAGATCGAGGACCTCCAGGGATCCTGGGACGAGATCCAGAAGCGGAACTTCGACGCCGGCGGCCTGTTCGACCGTCTGAGCCGGGCCGGCCGCTGAGGCTTCAGATCATGGTCCAGACGCCCCGTCCCCGTCGGACATTCCGACGGCCGAGCGTGATCCCGGGCTTCGGGATCAGCTTCGGCTACACGCTGACCTGCCTCGGCCTGATCGTCCTGCTGCCGCTGGCCGGACTGGTGGTGAAGGCCTCGGGGCTCGGCCTGTCGGGCATCTGGGAGGTCGCCACCGATCCGCGGGTCGCCAGCGCCCTGCGGATCAGCTTCGGCGTCTCGGCCATCGCGGCGCTCGTCGCCTCGGCCTTCGGCTTCCTGGTGGCCTGGGTGCTGACCCGCTACCGCTTCCCGGGCCGCAAGCTGGTCGACGCCGCCGTCGACCTGCCCTTCGCGCTGCCCACCGCGGTCGCCGGCATCGCGCTCGCCTCGCTCTACGCGCCGGACGGTCTGCTCGGCGCGCCGCTCGCGCGCCTCGGCATCCAGGCGGCCTACACGCCGGTCGGCATCTTCATCGCCATGGTGTTCATCGGCCTGCCCTTCGCGGTGCGGACCGTGCAGCCGCTGATCGCCGAGATCGACAAGGAGATCGAGGAGGCCTCGGCCACCCTCGGGGCGACGCGCCTCGTCACCCTCACCCGGGTGGTGCTGCCGCCCCTGATCCCGGCGGTGCTCACCGGCTTCGCGCTCGCCTTCGCCCGGGGTGTCGGCGAGTACGGCTCGATCATCTTCATCGCCGGCAACCTGCCCTACGTGTCGGAGATCGCGCCGCTGCTCATCGTCATCAAGCTCTCCGAGTTCGACTACGGCGGCGCGGCGGCCATCGCGACGATCATGCTCGGGATCTCGTTCCTGACGCTGCTCGCCATCAACCTCATCCAGGCCTGGTCACGGCGGCGGTTCGGCTATGTCTGAGATCTTCTCCCCCGCCTTCGTGCCGGCCGCCAAGCCGGCCCCGGTCGCCTCGGAAGGGGCGGGCGTCCGCGCGGTCCTGATCGGGATCGCCGTGGCGTTCCTGGCGCTGTTCCTGGTGCTGCCGCTGTTCGCGGTCTTCCTCCAGGCCTTCTCGAAGGGGCTCGGGGCCTTCCTGGACGCGTTCCGGGAGCCCGACGCCTGGAGCGCGATCCGCCTGACGCTGACCGTGGCGGCGATCGCGGTGCCGTTCAACGTCGTGTTCGGGCTGGCCGCCTCCTGGGCGATCGCCAAGTTCGAGTTCCCCGGCAAGGCGCTGCTGATCACCCTGATCGACCTGCCGTTCTCGGTCTCTCCGGTGGTCTCCGGGCTGATCTACGTGCTGCTGTTCGGGTCCCAGGGCCTGTTCGGCTCCTGGCTCCTCAACCACGGCGTCCAGATCCTGTTCGCCCTGCCGGGGATCGTCCTGGCGACGGTGTTCGTGACCTTCCCGTTCGTCGCCCGCGAGCTGATCCCGCTGATGCAGGAGCAGGGCACCGCCGAGGAGGAGGCAGCGCTGACGCTCGGCGCCTCGGGCCTGCACGCGTTCCGGACGGTGACGCTGCCCAATATCCGCTGGGGCCTGCTCTACAGCGTGCTCCTCTGCAATGCCCGGGCGATGGGCGAATTCGGAGCGGTGTCGGTGGTGTCGGGCCACATCCGCGGCCTGACCAACACTATCCCACTCCACGTGGAGATCCTCTACAATGAGTACAACTTCGTCGCCGCATTCGCCGTCGCTTCGCTCCTCGCCGTCCTTGCCCTCATCACCCTCGTCCTCAAATCCGTCCTCGAATGGCGCTTCGCGGGTGAGCTCGCGCACGGCCGGGCACACTGATCGCCCCTCCACGGCGATCCGGGTCGAGAACGTCTCGAAGACGTTCGACACGGCGGCGGTGCTGCACGACCTGTCGCTGGACGTGCGGGCGGGCGAGCTGATCGGGCTCCTCGGCCCGTCGGGCTCGGGCAAGACGACGCTGCTGCGGATCATCGCCGGGCTCGACGCGCCGGACCGGGGCCGGATCCTGTTCGGCGGCGACGACGCCACCGGCCTGCCGGTGCAGGAGCGGGCCGTGGGCTTCGTGTTCCAGCACTACGCCCTGTTCAAGCACATGAGCGTGGCCGACAACATCGCCTACGGGCTGAACGCGCGGCGCCGGGCCGACCGGCCGGCCAAGGCCGAGATCAAGCGCCGGGTCGGCGACCTGCTCGACCTGATCCGCCTCTCCGGGTTCGGCGACCGCTACCCGTCGCAGCTCTCCGGCGGCCAGCGGCAGCGGGTGGCGCTCGCCCGGGCCCTCGCGGTCGAGCCGCGGGTTCTCCTGCTGGACGAGCCCTTCGGCGCGCTCGACGCCCAGGTCCGCAAGGACCTGCGCCGCTGGCTGCGCGAGATCCACGACCGCACCGGCCAGACCACGATCTTCGTGACCCACGACCAGGACGAGGCCCTGGAACTGTCCGACCGCGTGGCCGTGCTCGATCGCGGCCGCCTGGAGCAGGTCGGCACGCCCGACGAGGTGCAGGAGAACCCGGCCTCCGCCACCGTGATGAAGTTCCTGGGCGATTCCGTCGAGGTGGAGGCGATCGCCGAGGGCGGCCGGGTGCTGGTCCGGGGCCGGGAGACGCCGGTCGCCGCGCCCACCAGCCTGTTCGGCCCGGTCAAGCTCTACGTCCGGCCCTGGCAGCTGCAGCTCGCCGAGCCCGAGGCCGCGCACCTGTCGGGCACCGTGCGCAGCTCGTACCGGACGCAGGGGCGCCAGCGGATCGAGGTGGCCGACGCCGAGGGGCGCGTCCTCGCCGTGGAGGATTTCGACGGCGTGCGCTACCCGGCCGGGCACCCGGTCGGCCTGCGGATCAACGGCGGGCACGTGTTCGGGTGAGGCTCGCCAGCGGCCGCGCGGCACCCTAGGCTCCCGACCATGACCGTACCGAGTCGCGAACCCGCCTCCGACGTCCTGGCCGCCATCGGCCAGACGCCGCTGATCCGCCTGCGCCGCGCCTCCGAGGAGACCGGCTGCACCATCTACGGCAAGGCGGAGTTCCTGAATCCCGGCCTGTCGGTGAAGGACCGGGCGGCGCTCTCGATCGTGCGGGACGCGGAGGCGCGGGGCCTGATCCGCCCGGGCGGCACGATCGTCGAGGGCACCGCCGGCAACACCGGCATCGGTCTCGCCCTGGTGGCCTCGGTGCGCGGCTACCGGACGCTGATCGTCATCCCGGTCACCCAGTCCGAGGAGAAGAAGCAGACCCTGCGGCTCGCGGGCGCCCGGCTAGTGGAAGTGCCGGCGGTGCCCTTCGCCAACCCGAACAACTACGTCCACGTAGCCCGGCGGCTCGCAGAGAAGCTCGCGGCCACCGAGCCGGCGGGCGCCTTCTTCGCCGACCAGTTCGACAACGTCGCCAATCGGCAGGCCCATGTCGACGGCACCGGCCCGGAGATCTGGGCGCAGACCGGCGGCCGGGTCGACGGCTTCGTCTGCGCGGCCGGCACCGGCGGCACGCTGGCCGGCACTGCCGAGGCCCTGCGCGCCCGCAACCCGCAGGTGCGGATCGCGCTGTCGGATCCGGAGGGCTCGGCCCTCTACGCCCACTACACGACCGGCACCCTGAAGGCCGAGGGCTCCTCGATCACCGAGGGGATCGGCCAGGGGCGGATCACCCGCAACCTCGAGGGCTTCACTCCCGACCGCGCGTTCCGGATTCCGGATAGCGAGGCCCTCGACATCGTCTTCGGGCTGATGCGGGAGGAGGGGCTGCCGCTGGGCGGCTCGTCGGGCATCAACGTCGCCGGGGCGATCCGGCTGGCCCGGGACCTCGGGCCCGGTCACACGATCGTGACGATCCTCTGCGACGGGGCGGCCCGCTACGCCTCGAAGCTGTTCAACCCGGCCTTCCTCACCGAGCGCGACCTGCCGGTTCCCGGCTGGCTCGACGCGCCCGCGGACGCTCTGCCGGACTGGCACGCCTGAGGCCGGGGTCTCATCCGGAATTTTCCTCACAAAAGCGTGGCTTGGCGTTGAACGGAACGGAATGTCGCAGCGTTTGAACGGTCACGCTCGCACCAGCGCGACCGTCCGGAGAACGCGACCGATGTCCCTCGTCACCATCCTACTCATCATCCTGATCATCCTGGCCTTCGGCGGCGGCGGCTTCCTCGGCGGCGGTGCGTATCGCGGCCCCGGCTTCGGCCTGGGCGGCATCCTGCTCATCGTGCTGATCGTGCTCCTGGTCACCGGGCGGCTCTGAGCAGCGGCCCGTCGCCTGGGCGGACGGCTCGTCCGCCCAGGCTCGTGAACGCCGGCGGATCCCGCGCGAGCGACAGGGGATCCGCCGCGCGACCCGCATCTCAGCGGCAGGTGATCCCCACCACGGCAGGCGCGACCGCGCCGGGCCCGCCACCCGAATGCGGCGCCGCCGCGGCGATGCCCTGGGCGGCGAGGAAGGCGGAGATCGCCCGCGCCGAAACGACCGGCAGGCGTGCCGGCGGCACCACCCCGGCGACCCGGCGCGGCGCCGCGGGATAGCGGGCGACGAGACCGACGAGGGCCCCCGACCGGTCCAGCACCGGCGCGCCGCCGGAACCCGGCTGGAGCGCCGCGATCACGTCGCCGCCCCGCGCCTCACCGGGAGCGGCCTGGACCCCGTCCGCACCCGGCGCCAGGGCGATCACGCTCTCCTCGGCACCGACGGGCTCGGTCCGGAGCGCGGGCCGGAGCGGGGCGGGGGCGCCGGGCACATCGAGGAGGGCGAGGCCGGCGGGATCGGTGGCGAGCACCCGCGCCGATGCCGCGCCGATCCTGGGCTGGGCGCAGCCCTCCAGCACGGCGGCGGCGGTCAGCACGCGTCCCGGCGCCACCGCGAGACCCGCGCCCGAGGCCGGCGCGGGGGAGAGGCTCGCCGGCCTCAGCGGCGCGGCCTGCGGCTGGGGCGCCGGGTGGGCGGCGGCGCGGGCCGCCGGTGCCGGACCCGGGCTCGGGGGTAGCTGCGCGGCCGGCGCCGCGGCGGGATCGGGAAACGGCACGAAGGCGTTCGCCACGGCGATCACGAGCCGGTCGACCTCCGGCGCCAGGGCGCGATCGTAGCCGAGCAGGAACCCCCGCACGCCCTCCGGTCCGGACGCGTAGCGGATGTAGGACAGTCCCGGCCCGGTCTCGGCGGTGACCACCACGGTGTCCGGCCGCCGCAGCTTGTAGGTCACCTTGCGGCCGGGGAGCGGCGCGGTCGCCTTCTCGAACAGCGCGTCGAGGCTCTCGGCCCCCGGCGGGAAGGCGCGGGATTCCAGGGTGACGCGGCCGTCTTGGCTCTGCCAGCGGGTTCCGGAGGGCAGGGCGGTCCGTTTCGCCAGGAGTCTCTCGGGCACGCCCATCACGGCGCCGGTCCCGGGATCGACCGCGACGCGGAAGCGCGCCGCGTTCCGCGCCGCCGCGCCGGCGGCCAGGAGCGCCGCACGGCCGCGCGGATCGAGGGGGTCGGCCCCGCCGGTCCGGGCGCCGTAGGCGGTGAGCGCCTCGAAGGTCCGGCGCCCGAAGGCCCCCGACACGACGGCGTTGAAATCGCCGGTCCAGACCAGGGCGTCCTGGACGGCCTTGCGGTCGGCCTCCGGCAGGGCCTCGAAGCCCGCCCGCATCGCCTCGAAGACGGGGTCGGCCGGCGCGGGTCTGGGGGCGGCCCGGGCGGGCGCCGGCCGGTCCTGGGCCCCGACAGGCCCGGTGCCGAGGGCGATCAGGATCGCGAGGGCCGTCGCGCGCCGGGCGCGGCCGCGCAGGGTATCCGGGTTCCGACACCGCGACGCGTCACCCGAATCCATGCCCGCCCCCGACCCTCTCTGCACCGCGTCGTCCCGATCCTGGCAGAGGCCGCCGCGACAGGCCAGATCAATCCGGTGCCGGGCCGGTGTCGGCCCGGTCCCGGCAGCCGTGCGTCCGGCGCCGCGATGCGCTACAGGGCGGATGTCCGGCCCTGGGCGGCGGCCGGATCCCGGATCGGTCGTCCGGCCACGCGATGCCGCCACGGTTCGACGCGGAGCCCGGCATGAGCGACACGAACAACACCTTCAAGAAGGCGCCGAAGCGCAAGGCCGCCAAGGGCAAGAGCATCAGCGTCTCGCCGGAGATGCGGCAGGCCTACGCCGACCTGATCCAGGAGCGCGCCGAGAAGCAGGAGGCCTACGGCCGCCACCTGCCGCAGGACGAGACGCGGCGGCGGTAGCGCGGCCGGGAGAAGCGCTGCCCCGCATCGGCCTCAGCGCTTGCGCACGAACTCGGTGCGCAGCACGAGGCCCTTGATGGTGTCGTGGCGGCAGTCGATCTCCTCCGGATCGTCCGTGAGCCGGATCGACCGGATGACCGTACCCTGCTTCAGGGTCTGGTTCGCGCCCTTGACCTTGAGGTCCTTGATCAGCGTGACCGAATCGCCGTCGGCCAGGACGTTGCCGGCCGCGTCGCGGACGGCTCTCGTCTCGGCGGGTGCGGCCGCGGACCCGGGCGGGAGCCACTCGCCCGTCGCCTCGTCGTAGACGTAAGCCTCGTCGTCGCCGCTCAAAACCGTGCCCCTTGTCCGGATCGGGGCCGGGTCCTGTGAGGATCGCGTGGGCCCGTCATCAGCGCCCCGGCACACCGAATCGGTCGCCGAGTCGGCGCGGGACGCCGCGAGCCTAGCCGATCGGGCCGGCCCCGCGCGAGAGCGGGAACCGGCCCGACGGAGCGCCTTACCGCTTCAGCGGACCGGCCTCGATCACGTCCTCGACCGTGCGCAGGCCGGCGCGCGGGGAGTTGACGAGGCAGGCCATGTTGCCCGGCGGGTGCTGGTTCTTCCACATCTTGGTGTGGGCCTGGGGGATCTTGTCCCAGGGGAAGACCTCGCTCATGCACGGGTCGATCCGCCGGTCGAGCACGAACTGGTTCGCCGACGAGGCCTGCTTGAGGTGGGCGAAGTGCGAGCCCTGGATGCGCTTCTGCCGCATCCAGACGTAGCGGGCGTCGAAGGTGATGTTGAAGCCGGTCGTGCCGGCGCAGAACACCACCATGCCGCCGCGCTTCACCACCAGCGCCGAGACCGGGAAGGTCGCCTCGCCCGGATGCTCGAACACGATGTCGACGTCCTGCTTGC
This sequence comes from Methylobacterium sp. yr668, assembly GCF_900116245.1. NCBI lineage: Bacteria > Pseudomonadati > Pseudomonadota > Alphaproteobacteria > Hyphomicrobiales > Methylobacteriaceae > Methylobacterium > Methylobacterium sp. yr668. The sequence goes on from NZ_FOZY01000014.1 coordinate 100,136, forward strand.
CGGTGATGTCCCAGATCGCCTTGCCGAACTTGCGCGCCTCCTTGGTCCAGGCGTGGAACTCGGGGCTGTTGACCTTGGGGAGCTGGCCCCAGCAGTCGAAGTCCTTGCGGTTGATGACGCCCTTGGCGCCGAGGCTCATCACGTAGTCGCGCTTCGACTCGTCCGAGATCACCGCGATGGCGTTGGCGCCCGAGGCCGCGCAGAGCTGCACGCCGAACACGCCGAGGCCGCCGGAGGCGCCCCAGATCAGCACGTTCTGACCCGGCTTCACCGTGTGCGGGGCGTGGCCGAACAGCATGCGGTAGGCGGTGGCGAGCGTCAGCGTGTAGCAGGCGGCCTCCTCCCAGGTGAGGTGCTTCGGCCGGACCATGAGCTGGCGGGACTGCACCCGGCAGAACTGCGCGAACGAGCCGTCGCCGGTCTCGTAGCCCCAGATCCGCTGCGAGGGCGAGAACATCGGGTCGCCGCCGTTGCACTCCTCGTCGTCGCCGTCGTCGCGGTTGCAGTGGACGATGACTTCGTCGCCGACCTTCCAGCGCTTCACCTTGGAGCCGACCTTCCAGACGATGCCGGAGGCGTCGGAGCCCGCGATGTGGTACTCGCCCTTGTGAACGTCGAAGGGCGAGATCGGCTCGCCGAGGCCGGCCCAGACGCCGTTGTAGTTGACGCCCGCCGCCATGACGTAGACCAGCACCTCGTCGTCGCCGATCTCCCAGACCGGCAGCACCTCGAGCTGGTGGGACTGTTCCGGGGGTCCGTGCCGCTCGCGCCGGATCGCCCAGGCATACATCTTGGCCGGCACATGACCCAGCGGCGGGATCTCACCCATCTCGTAGAGGTCCTTGACCTCCCCGCCCGTCGGACTGATCGCAGCGCTCGCCGCCATCTCGCTCTCCTCTCGTCCCGCGTGTTTCTCACGGCCGCGGTTCTCCATCGCGCTATACCGGCGATGCCGGAGGCGTCCAAGTGGGCCGAAAGTCGAAAGCCGACGGTTTCCGACATGAAAAAAGCGCGAGCACAGGGCGCGCGACCACGTATTCAAAATCGGCTTTCCGGCAGACCAAGTATTATTCGGCGCCGGCCTCGGTCGCCCCGGCCCCGAGACCTTGCCCGACTCCACCGCCGCGCGCCCGAGCTGCTCCGGGCCGTCCGGCGAGCACATGCACCTCTAAGTCATTGGTTCGACTTGATCTCTCGCGCCTGAACAGCGGCAAGTCCCGCTAAAGACAGTTCAGGTGGACATTATACCAGAACTGATAAAGCGGATCGGGACCGTCGCGCGGCACCGTCCGGACCGCGGGTGCGGGCGGCGCGCGGGCGGCGGCGCGCCGCGGCGCCTTCAAATCCCGCTGTTCCGGCGGGCAAGTTTTTTCATGAGCCGCGGATGCCCGCGCGGGCGTCTTGCACTTCCGTCCCGGATGACGCGTGCTCAAGCCTTCGCTACGGTGACCGCAAGGCCGCGCCCCGCGCGGATACAAAGATCACACGGAGGCGAGGAATGGGCGCGAGCGTCGCCGAGACCAGGAGCGACAAGTCGAGCCGCGACAAGCCCTGGATCATCCGCACCTACGCGGGGCACTCGACCGCGGCGGAGTCCAACAAGCTCTATCGGGGCAACCTCGCCAAGGGTCAGACCGGCCTGTCGGTTGCCTTCGACCTGCCGACCCAGACCGGCTACGACCCCGACCACGAGCTGTCCCGCGGAGAGGTCGGCAAGGTCGGCGTCTCGATCGCGCATCTCGGCGACATGCGGACCCTGTTCCAGGACATCCCGCTCGCCCAGATGAACACTTCGATGACGATCAACGCCACGGCCCCGTGGCTGCTGGCGCTCTACCTCGCGGTGGCCGAGGAGCAGGGCGCGCCGATCGCCGCCCTCCAGGGCACGACCCAGAACGACATCATCAAGGAGTACCTGTCGCGCGGCACCTACGTGTTCCCGCCCGCGCCGTCCCTCCGGCTCACCAAGGACGTGATCCTGTTCACGACCAAGAACGTGCCGAAGTGGAACCCGATGAACGTCTGCTCCTACCACCTGCAGGAGGCGGGGGCGACGCCGGTCCAGGAGCTGTCCTACGCGCTCGCCATCGCCATCGCGGTGCTCGACACCGTGCGTGAGGACCCCGAGTTCGACGCCGCGAGCTTCCCCGAGGTGTTCGGCCGGATCTCGTTCTTCGTGAACGCGGGCCTGCGGTTCGTCACCGAGATCTGCAAGATGCGGGCGTTCTCGGAGCTCTGGGACGAGATCGCCCGCGAGCGCTACGGCATCGACGACCCGAAGAAGCGCATCTTCAGGTACGGCGTGCAGGTGAACTCCCTGGGACTCACCGAGCAGCAGCCCGAGAACAACGTCCACCGCATCCTGATCGAGATGCTGGCGGTGACGCTGTCCAAGCGCGCCCGCGCCCGCGCGGTGCAGCTCCCGGCCTGGAACGAGGCGCTCGGCCTGCCGCGGCCCTGGGACCAGCAATGGTCCATGCGCATGCAGCAGATCCTGGCCTTCGAGACCGACCTCCTCGAGTACGACGACATCTTCGACGGCAGCCACGTGATCGAGGCCAAGGTCGAGGAGCTGAAGGCGCAGACCCGCGCCGAGCTGGAGCGGATCGGCGGCATCGGCGGCGCGGTCGCGGCGGTGGAAACCGGGGCGCTCAAGCGCGCGCTGGTGGAGTCGAACGCGCGCCGGATCTCGGCGATCGAGGCCGGCGATCAGATCGTGGTCGGCGTCAACAAGTGGCAGCAGGGCGAGCCGTCGCCGCTCACGGCCGGGGAGGGGGCGATCTTCTCCGTCTCCGAGACCGTCGAGATGGAGGCGCAGAGCCGGATCCGCGAGTGGCGCGGCCGCCGCGACGAGAACGCCGTGGGCCAAGCCCTCGACGCCCTGGAGCAGGCGGCGCGCTCCGGCGCCAACATCATGCCGCCCTCGATCGAGGCGGCCAGGGCCGGCGTCACGACGGGCGAGTGGGGCGCGCGCCTGCGCGCGGTCTTCGGCGAGTACCGGGCGCCCACCGGCGTCACCGTGGAGACCGTCTCCAGCGGCGCGGCCGAGGAGGCCAAGCTCCTGATCGCCGATCTCGGCGAGCGGCTCGGCGAGACGCCGAAGCTCGTGGTCGGCAAGCCCGGCCTCGACGGCCACTCCAACGGCGCCGAGCAGATCGCGCTCCGCGCCCGCGACGTCGGCTTCGACGTCACCTACGACGGCATCCGCCAGACGCCGGCCGAGATCGTCGCGAAGGCCAAGGAGACCGGCGCCCACGTGGTCGGCCTGTCGATCCTGTCCGGCTCCCACGTGCCGCTGGTGCGGGAGGTCCGCGCCAAGATGCGCGAGGCGGGGCTCGACCACATCCCGGTGGTGGTCGGCGGCATCATCTCGCCGGAGGACGAGCTGGTCCTCAAGAACATGGGCGTGCGCGCCGTCTACACGCCGAAGGACTACGCCATCGACCAGATCATGGTCGGGCTCGCCAAGGTCGTGGAGAAGGGTCTGGATCGACGGGACGGCCCGGCGGATCCGCCGCGCGCCGAGGCCCAGGTCTACTAGCGGACCGAGACTGCCCGGACCGCACGCGGTCCGGGCAGGACCAAACAACCTTAATATTTCTCAGACAAGCATAGGCCCTGGTCCCACGTGCGGGACCGGGGACGAATCCTATGCGCGCCGGTATCTCCATCGCGGCCAAGCTCGGCCTGTGTCTCGCGGCCCTGGTACTGCTGATCGCCGCCACGAGCGGCCTCTCGCTGGCCGAGCTCGGCCGCATCGAATCCGCCGCCGCGCAGCTGCGCGACACGCGCATCCCGGCCACCGACGCCCTCGGCCGGATCGGCATCAACTTCATGCGGCAGCGGGTCAACGCCGTCCGCCTGATCACCGCCGACACGCCGGCGCTGCGCGCCGAGGTCGCCGACCAGATCGCCAAGCGCGACGCGCTGCTCGCGGCCCAGTACGCCCGGTACGAGGCCCTTCCGCTGACCCAGCCCGAGCGCGAGGCCTACGCGGTGTTCCGCCAGCACGTGGCCACCTACGCCGAGCAGCAGCGGGAGGCGGTGGCCAAGGCCGAGGCAGGCGACGTCGCCGGCGGCCAGCGGATCTACAACACGACGATGTCGGACAGCATCCGCGCCATCATGGCCGACTGGGAGAAGCTCGTCGCCCTGAACGGCGACGGATCGCAGGCGAGCGGCACGCTGATCGCGCAGACCTACGACGCCGCCAAGCGGAACGTGCTGGCGCTCGCCGGCCTCGCCCTCCTGGTGGCCCTCGGGGCCTTCGTGCTGGTGACCCGCGGCGTCAGCGGGCCGCTCCGCAAGATCGCCGCCGTCACGCAGCGCCTCGCGGCGGGCGACGCCGAGGTGGCGATCTCCGGGCAGGAGCGCCGCGACGAGATCGGGGCGCTCGCGGGCTCCGTGGTGGTGTTCCGCGACAACCTCGTCCGCGCGCGCGCCCTGGAGGCCGAGACGGCGCTGGCCCGCGCCGATGCCGAGACGCAGCGCCGGGCCGCGACCCGGGCCATGGCCGACGCCTTCGAGCAGGCGGTGGGCGGCATCGTCGGCGGCGTGTCGGCGGCCGCGACCGAGCTGGAGGCCACCGCCCGGACCCTGACCGGCAGCGCGACCGAGGCCGCCGGGCAGTCCGGCACCGTCGCGGGTGCGGCAAGCGACGCCGCCGCCAACGTCAACACCGTCGCGGCCGCCGCCGAGGAGCTCGGCTCCTCCGTGCAGGAGATCGGCCGGCAGGTCAGCGGCTCGGCGGAGCTCGCGCGGGTCGCCGTCGCCGAGGCGACCAACACGGTGGCGCTGGTCCAGGACCTGAGCGGCGCGGCCGCGAAGGTCGGCGACGTGGTGGCGCTGATCTCCGGGATCGCCGCCCAGACCAACCTCTTGGCGCTCAACGCCACGATCGAGGCGGCGCGCGCCGGCGCCGCGGGCCGCGGCTTCGCGGTGGTGGCCTCGGAGGTCAAGGCGCTCGCCGAGCAGACCGCCCGGGCCACCGAGGAGATCACCGGCCAGATCGGCCGGATCCAGTCCTCCACCGGGCAGGCCGCGTCGGCGATCGACGGGATCGGCAGGCGCATCCGCGAGATCGACGGCGTGGCCGCCAGCATCGCGGCCGCCGTGGAGCAGCAGGGCGCGGCCACGCAGGAGATCGTCCGCAACGTCGCCGAGGCGGCCGCCGGCACCGGCGCGGTCACCGGCACCATCGCGAGCCTCGCCCAGTCCGCCGAGGAGACCGGCGCCGCCGCCGCCCAGGTGCTCGGGGCCGCGAGCGAGATGTCGCGTCAGTCCGAGCATCTCGGGGCCGAGGTCGCGCGCTTCCTCGCCACGGTGCGGGCGGCGTAGCCCCCCTCACGGTCGGGCGGCGGATCGCGTAGGACGGCGCCATGCCGCCCAACTTGCCGCCCGCCCTGTCCGCCCTGCCGTCCGCCCTGCCGTCCGCCCTGACCGCGATCCTGCTCCTGGCGGTGCCCCTCGCCGCCGCGCTCTCGGCGGGCCTGATCCTGCGCCTGCGCCCGCTGCTGCAGCGCTACGCCCTGGCCCGGCCGAACGCCCGCTCCAGCCACACCGTGCCGGCCCCGCAGGGGGGCGGGATCGCCGTGGTGACGGCGCTGGTCACGATCTCGGGCCTGCTGATCGCGGCGCCGGAGATCGGCGGCCGGCCGGACTGGATCTGGCTCGCCGGTGGCGCCCTGGCCCTGGCTCTCCTCGGCGCCGTGGACGACGTCCGGCCGCTGCCGGCCGCCCTGCGGCTCGCCGTGCAGGCCGTCGTGGTCGGCCTGCTGGTCTGGCACCTCGACGGGCGCCTGCTGCCCGGCCTGCCGCTCTGGCTGGAGCGCGGTCTCGCGCTGCTGGCCGGCCTGTGGTTCGTCAACCTGACGAACTTCATGGACGGGCTCGACTGGATGACGGTGGCCGAGATCGTCCCGGTGGCGGGCGCGCTCCTGCTCATCGGCCTCGCCGGGCACCTGCCGCCGCTGCCGACCCTGGTGGCGGCGAGCCTGCTGGGCGCGGTGCTGGGCTTCGCACCGTTCAACCGGCCGGTCGCGCGGCTCTTCCTCGGGGATGTCGGCTCGCTGCCGGTCGGGCTCGTCACCGCGTGGCTGCTGTGCCAGCTCGCCCTGGCGGGCGGACTCGCCGCCGCCCTGCTGCTGCCGCTCGTCTACCTCGCCGATTCCAGCCTGACTCTCGCTGCGCGGGCGGCGCGGGGCGAGCGGGTCTGGGAGGCCCATCGCGGGCACTATTACCAGCGGGCCACCGTCAACGGGCTGTCCGTGCCCGGCGTGGTCGGACGGGTGTTCGCGGCCAATCTCGCCCTGGCGGCGCTCGCCGCCGCGACCTTGTTTTGGCCGTCCTGGCCGGTCACGCTCGCCGCATCGGTCGCCGGGCTCGCCCTGGTCGCCGCCCTGCTCCGCCGCTTCGCCCGCGCCCCGGCGCCGGCCCCAGCCGAAGGTGCCGCCCAGCCGTGACAGAGGCCGCCCAGCCGTGACCGGACTCATCGCGCTCACCGGGGCGACCGGGTTCATCGGCCGCCACCTGCTCGCCGACCTCACCGCGCGCGGCTACCGGGTCCGCGTGCTGCTGCGCCGGCCCACGACCGTGCCGGAGGGCGCGGCGAGCGCGGTCGTCGGCGACCTGACCCGCCCGATCAACATGGCGGCGGCCCTCAGCGGCGTCGACGCGGTGGTGCACTCGGCCGGCCTCGCCCATGCTATGTCGGGGGCACCGGAGGACGACTACCGCACGCTCAACACCGAGGCGACGCGCCGGCTGGCGGAGGCCGCGGCGCGCGCGAAGGTGCGCCGCTTCGTGTTCCTGTCGTCGATCCGCGCGCAGGTCGGGGCGAGCGCGCCGGGCGTGGTCGGGGAGGGCGATCCGCCCCGGCCCACCGACGCCTACGGCCGCTCCAAGCTCGAGGCCGAGGCGGCGCTCGCCGAGACCGGCCTGGACTGGGTCGCGCTGCGCCCGGTCCTCGTCTACGGCGCCGGCGTGAAGGGCAACATGGCCGCGCTCCTGCGGCTGGCGCGCAGTCCCTACCCGCTGCCGCTGGGCGGCCTCGCGGCGCGGCGCTCGCTGATCTCGCTGGAGAGCCTGTCGGGTGCCGTGGACGCGGTGCTGGCGGCGCCCGCCCCCCTGAACCGCGCCCTCGTCGCGGCCGACCCGGACCCGCTCAGCCTGCCCGAGATGATCGCGTCCCTCCGCCATGGCCTCGGCCGCGGCCCGGGCCTCGTCCCGGTCCCGGCCGGGCTCCTCCGGCTGGCCTGCCGGCTGACCGGCCGGGACGCGCAGTTCGCCCGCGTCGCCGAGGGTCTCGTCGCCCGCGCCGACGGGCTCGCGTCCCTCGGCTGGCGGCCGGCCGGGCCGACCCGCGACGGGCTCGCCCGGCTGGCCCGCGACGGCGGCTGAACGCAGGGCTGCCTCAGCGGCCCGCGTAGATGTCGGTGATCTTGCCGAGCAGCGACAGGGCGTCCGCCTTCGAGCGCTGGAACGCGTTGCGGCCCACGATCGAGCCGAATCCGCCGCCCGCCTGGATGGCGCGGATCTCGTCGAGGAAGCTGGCCTCCTCGGCCTGGGCGCCGCCGGAGAAGATCACGATCCGCCGGCCGTTGAAGGCGCACTGCACCACGTGGCGGACGCGCTCGGCCGCCGTGCCGATCGGGATGCCGGTCGATTCGTAGACCTTCTTCGCCGCCGGCTGCTCGATATGGGCCGAGGGCAGCTTCACCTTGATGATGTGGGCGCCGAGCTGCGCGGCGATCTGGGCCGCGTAGCCGATCACGTCGATGGCGGTCTCGCCCTCCTTCGACAGGGCCGAGCCGCGGGCGTAGGACCAGATCACCACGACGAGGCCGACGCTCTTGGCCTCCTCGGCGATCGCGCGGATCTGCCCGTACATGGCGTTGCGGTGTGCGGATCCCGGGTAGATCGTGAAGCCGATGGCGCAGGCGCCGAGCCGCAGGGCGTCGGCCACCGAGCCGGTGATCGCCTGCTCGGGATCCTCCTCGTCGGCCAGGAGGTCGTGATCGTTGAGCTTCAGGATGAGCGGGATGCGCCCGGCATAGTCGCGCGCGCCCGCCTCCAGGAAGCCGAGCGGCGCCGCGTAGGCGTTGCACCCCGCCGCCAGGGCCAGCTCGAAATGGTAGTGCGGGTCGTAGGCCGGCGGGTTTGGGCCGAAGCTGCGGGCGGGCCCGTGCTCGAAGCCCTGGTCGACGGGCAGGATCAGCATCTTGCCGGTGCCGCCGAGCTTGCCGTGCTCCAGCATCCGGGCGAGGTTGGTGAGGGTCCCGGGGCTGTCGGCCCCGTACCACGACAGGATCTCGGTGACGCGGGCGGATCGGTCCATCGGGCAGCCTCCTGGCCAGAGACCGTCGCGCCGCGGATCAGGCCGCGGGCCGTGCTGCGGACGGCTCCCGGTCGGAACGGTGCGGGCAAAGCCGCGGTTCCCGCACGCGGTGCTTTCGGCTAACCGGGCGGGAGCGGGCGCCGCCCGGTCCGGTCGCGCGCGCCCGGACCGGCAGCCCCGAGACCGGCCCACGAGACGCGTCAGAGGTTCGCTCATGCGCAGGCTGATCCTGCTGCGGCACGCCAAGTCCGACCGTCCGCCGGGCGTGGCGGACCACGAGCGCCCGCTCAACGCGCGCGGGAAACGGGCTGCCCCGGCGGTGGGCGCCCACCTCGCGCGGGAGGGCCTATGTCCGGACCTCGCCCTGGTCTCCACCGCCGCGCGGACCCGCGAGACCTGGGCCGCGATGGAGGCGGCCCTCGGCAGCCCCGAGACGCGCTGGCATTCCGAGATCTACGAGGCGCCGGCGGACCGGATCCTCGGGGTGATCCGGCAGGCGCCCGACGCGGCCGCCACGCTGATCGTCGTCGGCCACAATCCGGGCCTCGGCGACCTCGCCGCAATCCTCGCGGGCTCGGGACCGCGGGCGGCCCGGGACCGGCTGGCCCTGGAATTCCCGACCGCGGCCTTCGTGGTGATCGACTTTGACGGCGACCGCTGGGCGGAGATCGCGCCGGACCGCGGGCACCTCGACCGGTACGTGCGCCCGCGGGACATCGACCCGGATCTCGGCGGCTGACGCCTCAGGCGACCGGCACCGCCACGGCGTGCGCCTCGACCTCCGCGTGGGTCGGCAGGGGCGAGCCCGGCACGAAGGCCTCGAAGGCCGCCCAGAAATCCTGCCGGATCGCGTCGCGCTCGGTCAGGATCTCATGCCGGGAATCCGGCAGGACCAGGATATGGCCGGCCTTCAGCCGGGCGGCGAAGCGCTCGGTTTCCGCCGTGCCGCAGACCGGGTCGGCGCCCGCCGCGACGATCAGGGTCGGCAGCCCGATCCGCGGCGCCGCCCGCGGGTCGCGCAGCCGCGCCATCGCGCGGAACGCCTCGGCGAGCCACGCGATCGTCGGGTCGCCGACCGCGCCGGCGCCGACCTGCCGCGCCGCCGCGGCGTTGCGGGCGTAGCGGATGGGATCGCGCGACAGGCGGTTGCCGGCGTACGGGTTGGTGGCGATCGAGACCGGCTTGCCGAACGGGATGTAGCGGCTCCCGAGGCCGAGCCGCTGCAGGCCCCGCGACAGGATCGCGGCGCCGGCCGGCCAGCGGACCATCCGGATCGAAAGCATCGGCGCCAGGGTCACCAGCCGCCGGAACGGCAGCGCGCCGTCGAGGGCCGCGAGGAGCGCGACGCATCCGCCCATGGAATGCGCGAGGCCGACATGGGGCTCCGGCATCAGCGGCACCAGGATCGTCTCGGCCACCGCCCGCAGGTCGAGCCGGTAATCGTCGAACCGGGCGACGTGGCCCTTGTGGGGGTCGTCGACCCGGCGGTCCGATTCGCCCTGGCCGCGCCAGTCGAACGCCACGACGGCGAAGCCCCGGGCGCGCAGCTCGTGGATCGTCTCGTAGTACTTCTCGATGAACTCGGCCCGGCCCTGGAGCAGGCAGACCGTGCCCCGGCAGGTGCGCGCCGTGGTCTGCCAGTAGGCCGCCCGCAGGGTGCAGTCGTCGCGCGTGCCGACGGCGATCAGCGTGCCGCCCGGCGGGACCGGGTTGTCGGGCGTGCTGCGCAGCGTCAGGAGCGGCGGCTCGCGCCCGGTGTCACCGTCGAAGCGTCTCACTGGCCTCACCTCAGCGCCTCCGCGCATCGTCCGATACACGCCCGGATGCACTCTGCGACCGTAGCGAAAAAATCTCGTTTCCGACCCTCGCCGGGGGTCTTGAAGCGCGATTTTCCCCCTCCGATATCTCGTCTGTGCCGGCCGTCAGGCGGCACGAGAGACGGGTCCGGCCCATCGGGCGGACCGGAATTGCATGTTGCTCAGACGAGGATATGTCATGCGTCAGTTCGATCTCGCTCCCCTGTACCGCTCCACCGTCGGCTTCGACCGCCTGTTCTCCGCCCTCGACCAGTTCGCGAGCGCCGAGGCGGCCCCGACCTACCCGCCCTACAACATCGAGCGGACCGGCGAGAACGCCTACCGCATCACCGTCGCGGTCGCCGGCTTCACCGAGTCCGACCTGTCGATCGAGGTGCGGGAGAACGCGCTCACGCTGAAGGGCGAGCGCAAGGCCGAGGGCAGGGCGGAGTTCCTGCACCAGGGCATCGCGGCCCGCGCCTTCGAGCGGCGGTTCCAGCTCGCCGACCACGTCCAGGTGACGGGTGCGGCGCTCGAGAACGGCCTCCTCCACATCGACCTCGTCCGCGAGGTTCCGGAGGCGAAGAAGCCCCGTCGCATCGAGATCGCCTCGGCGGCGCGCCCCAGCGCCCCGGTGATCGAGGGCGACGTCCGCAAGGACGCGGTCCAGCAGGCCGCCTGACCCCGCCCCGCGCGGGAACCGTCGGGTCCACATCAGGTACCGATCAGGTTGTTGGAGCGCCCCGGCCCCGGCCGGGGCGCTTTCTCGTGGCGGCTGTCATAATGGCGTGTGGCCGTCGTGCTCTCTGTCGGATTCGACGGTGCACGGATGCGCACCCGGAGTGAACCCGACGATGGTCGCCAATCTCGCCCGCGGAGCCTACAGCGCGCTCGGAGCCGGCTGGCACAGGGGCGTGCAGTGGGGCGTCGGCGCGCCGATCGCCAAGCTGCGCCGCCGGTCGGTCCCGCTGCCGGGCGTCGAGGGCGTGGGCGGAATCGACGACGTGCTCTCGGCCGAGCGGGCGATCCGCCTGCCCGAGCCGTTCGAGGGTCGCAGCCTCGGCCGCATCGGCAGCCTCGAGGTCCGGCTGGCGACGCGGAAATCGGAGATCCGGCGGGCCCAGCGGCTGCGCTACAAGGTCTTCTACGAGGAGATGTCGGCGGTGCCCTCCGGGCTCGCCGCCCTGTCCCGGCGCGACGTCGACGGCTACGACGCGGTCTGCGACCACCTCCTCGTCCTCGACCACGCGGCGCCGCGGCGGAAGAAGCCCTTCGTCGAGCCGCGCCCGAAGGTCGTCGGCACCTACCGGCTGCTGCGCGGCGAGGTGGCCGAGCGGCATACCGGCTTCTACTCGGAGAGCGAGTACGACCTCGCGCCGCTTCTCGCCGCGCAGGGGCATCGGCGGCTCCTCGAGCTCGGCCGCTCCTGCGTGCTCAAGCCCTACCGGAGCAAGCGGACCGTCGAGCTGCTGTGGCAGGGGATCTACGCCTACGTCCTGCACCACCGGATCGACGCGCTGATCGGCTGCGCGAGCCTGGAGGGCACCGACCCGGACCGGCTGGCTCTACCGCTCGCCTTCCTGCACCACCATGCCCGCGCGCCGGAGGGCTGGCGGGCCCGGGCGCTGCCGGAGCGGGCGGTGGCGATGGACCGGATGCCGCGCGAGGCGGTGGACGCCAAGGCCGCCCTGCAGGCGCTGCCGCCCCTGATCAAGGGCTACCTGCGCCTCGGCGCCACCTTCGGCGACGGCGCGGTGATCGACCGCCAGTTCGGAACGACGGACGTGTTCGTCGCGCTGCCGGTCGAGGTGATCGGGGCGCGCTACCGGGGCCATTTCGCGCCGGCCGGGTAAGAGCGCGGGCCCTCGGAGGCGGGAGCCCGCACCGTCCTCGCGAGCGGAGCGGAGCGATCCAGCGTCGCCGCGCTTCGCAGAATCGCGCTGCCCTGGGTTGCCTCGCTCCGCGCGAGGACGACGGTGCGGCAGCCCCTCAGAGATCCCCCAGAGCCAGCTGACCCTGGTTGCGCGCCTTCGGCGGCGCGGCCTTGCGCTCCTTGGCCCGCCCGGAGGAGGGGCGCGCGGCGGCGGCCTTCCTGGGCTTCGGGTCGCCGCGCATCCGGGCCACCGCCTTGTCGCGGGCCACGGCCTCCGGGGCGTTCGGGTCGTCGCTCAGCCACTTGCCGCGCTTGATCACCTCGTTCACGCGGCCCTGGTTGACCCCGACCTTGAAGGCGATCTCCTGCTGGGTCATGCCCGTCGTGGCGTGCAGGTCCAGGATCGCCCGGGCGAGTTCCGGGGTCATCTTCTGTCCGGTCAGCCGCCGGGCGGGCTTCACCGTCCGGGTGGCGCGGTCGCGCTCGCGCAGGCGCTCCAGCAGCGCCAGCGCCATGTTCATGCCGTGCTCGCGCAGGGCCTCCTCGAATTCCTTCAGGGTCGCCATCGGCGCCATCCTCCGCCGGGCTCTCGGGCCGGGTGCTGGCCGGGGAACGTGCCGGGAACGAAGCGGTTGCGCAAGCCGATCCGGCGCGTGCCCTCCGCCGCGCCGGTGGATGACACCCGCCGTCCACCGGAAATGCGCGGCCCTGGCCTCCCGCCGGCGGCTCCGCTAGAGGGGGCCGGACCGTGACGGCCGCCGGCGCGCAGACGATGATCACCCCGATCCGCAGAATTGTCCCCGGCGAGGCGGCCGAGCTGCGCGGCGCGGCCGCCTCGCCGGAGGTGCAGGAGTCCCTGCGCCGGCTGCTGATCCGCTACCGTGCCTTCACCCGGGACCCTCTCGGACCTCGTGATGCACGGTGCCATGGGCGGCCGCTACATGCTGGAGCAGACCGCCTACCTGCCGGTCGCCGCCCAGGCCGACCCCACCTTAAGCCCGCAGCGCATCCTCGCGGCCAAGCTCGGCCGCGCCCGTCGCACCTGAGACAGGAACCGCACCGATGATCCTCGAAATCGCGCAGATCGAGATCAAGCCCGGCCTCGAGGCCGAGTTCGAGAAGGGCATCACCGAGGCCTCGGCGATCTTCAAGCAGGCCAAGGGCTGCCGGCACTTCGAGGTTCGGCGCTCGATCGAGCATCCGCAGCGCTACCGCCTGCTGATCCACTGGGACACGCTGGAGGCCCACACCAAGGACTTCACCGGCTCGCAGCCCTGGCAGGATTACCGCGCCCTGGTCTCCCACTGCTTCGCCGGCCCGGTCGCCGTCGAGCACGCCGAGCAGGTGCTGAAGGCGTTCTGAGCCTCGGCGCGAGGCCGGGCAGGGTCTACAGCGATCCGAAGCGTTGCGAGCCCGACCGCCGGTGCTAGGCTCCCGCGCGACGGGACCCGGAACGAATCATCGGGATTGCGGGTGGGGAACAGGCTGATGGCGCGGCTCGGACGGCTCGCGGGTGCCCTGGCGCTCCTCGGAGGGATCGCCAGCAATCCGGCCCTCGCCCAGACCGCGCCAGCCCTGTCCCCACCTGCGGCCCGCACCGCGCCCCGCCCGGCGACGGCCGTCGCCGCGCCGTTCACCAGGACCTTCGTCCGGGCCGACCTCGCCAGCGCGGCGGTCCGCCTGGAGACCGCGCTGAAGGCGGAGGCCGGCGGCCCGCTGCGGCCCGCCGGCCAGTCCCGCGCCGCCGGACTGGCCCTGCTCGCCGCCGACAAGCCCGACGAGGCGCTGGCGCCTCTGACCGCCGCGGTGGCGGCCGATCCCGCCGACGCGCGCAACTGGCAGGCCTATGCCCGGGGGGCCGCGGCGGCCCTGGGTGCCCTCGAGGACAACGACTACCAGGGCCGGTCGCGCCTGCGCGGGCGGGTGACGGCCGCTGCCTACCGCGCCTACGAGCGCGCCGGCACGGCGGCCGACGCCGCGGCCGCGCTGGCGGCGCTCGGCGCCGCCGAGGCCGAGCAGGAATCCTGGCGCCCGGCGCTCGACGCCTACGCGGCGAGCCTCGCGCTGGCCGAGACCGGTTCGGTCCGGGAGACTTACGAGACCGTGCGGGCGCAGCACGGCTTCCGCATCCTCGACTACAAGGTCGATTCCGACGCGGCCGCTCCCCGGGCCTGCTTCACCTTCTCGGAGGCGATCCGCCCCAAGACCGACTACGCTCCCTTCGTCGCCGTCTCGGGCAGCAGCGCGGCCGCCGTGACCGGGGAGGGCTCCCAGGTCTGCGTCGACGGGCTCAAGCACGGCGGCCGCTACGCCATCGTGGTCCGCCAGGGCCTGCCCTCCGCGGTCGGCGAGAGCCTGCTCAAGGCCGCCGATTACGAGATCTACGTCCGCGACCGCGCCCCGCAGGTGCGCTTCACCGGGCGCAACTACGTCCTGCCCCGGACCGGCCAGGCGGGCGTGCCCCTGGTCTCGGTGAACGCGCCCAAGCTCGACGTCGAGGTGCTGCGGATCGGCGATCGCGGCCTGCTGCCGACCCTGCGGTCGGAGGATTTCCTGGGCCAGCTCAGCGGGTCCACCGCTCGGACGATCGCGTCCGAGAAGGGTCAGCGCGTCTGGAAGGGCACCCTCGACACCGCCAAGGCCGAGCTGAACCAGGAGGCCGTCACCGCCTTCCCGGTCCTCCAGGCCGTGGGCAAGCTCGAGCCCGGCCTCTACGTGATGCTGGCCCGCCCCTCCGGCACGGCCGCCGCCGACGAGGAGTACGACACCCAGGCGACCCAGTGGTTCGTGGTCTCCGATCTGGGGCTGACCGCCACCAAGGGCCGGGACGGGGTCACCGTGGTCCTGCGCTCGCTCGCCTCCGCGCAGGTGATGCCGGGCGCCGAGATCCGGCTGGTCGCCCGCAACAACGAGGTGCTGGGCACCCGGACCACGGACGCGCAGGGCCACGTCGCCTTCGATCCCGGGCTCGCCCGCGGGGAGGGCGGTCTGGCGCCGAGCCTCGTGGTCGCCCAGGCGGGCGGCGATTACGGCTTCCTCGACCTCAACCTCGGCGCCTTCGACCTCACCGACCGCGGCGTGAAGGGACGGCCCGAGACCGGCGGCCTCGACGCCTACCTGTTCCCGGAGCGCGGGGTCTACCGCACGGGCGAGACCGTCCAGCTCACCGCCCTGCTGCGCGACCCCCGCGGCGCCGCCGTGCCGGACCTGCCGCTGACCCTGGTGGTGAAGCGGCCGGACGGCGTCGAGTACCGGCGCGTCTCGGTGCCCGACCAGGGGCTCGGCGGCCGGGCCCTGCCGCTGCCGCTCCTGTCGGGGGCGATGCACGGCACGTGGCGGGTCTCCGCCTACACGGACCCGAAGGCGCCCGCGATCGGCGAGACCAGCTTCCTCGTGGAGGATTACGTCCCCGAGCGGCTGGAGGTGACCCTCAAGGCCCGGCAGGCGGCCCTGAACCGGGGCGAGGCCGCGCAGGTCGACGTCGCCGCCCGCTACCTCTACGGCGCCCCGGGCTCCGATCTCGACGTGTCGGGCAGTGTGACCGTGCAGGCGGCGGCCACCAGCGGCATCAAGGGACTGGAGACTTATTCCATCGGTCTCGACGACGAGGCCGTGGAGCCGACGACCCAGGAGTTGCAGGACCACGCCACCACGAACGCGCAGGGCGCCGCCACCGTCACGGTGCCGGTGCCCCAGGTCGCGGCACCGCGAGCGCTGGAGGCGAAGATCACGCTGGCGGTCGGCGAGCCCGGAGGCCGGGCGCTGTCGCGCAGCCTGACCCTGCCGATCCTCCCGGCGAGCCCGGTCCTCGCCCTGCGCAAGGGCTTTACCGACCTCAAGGAGGGCGGGATCGCGGGCTTCGACGTGGTGTTCGCGCGCCCCGACGGGGCGCTCGTTGCCCGGCCGGGCGTGAGCTGGACCCTGTCGCGGATCGACTCCTCCTATCAGTGGTACCGGGCGGACGGGCGCTGGTCGTTCGAGGCGGTGAAGTCCGCCCGGCGCGTCGCCAGCGGCACCGTCGACCTCACGGCCGCCGGCCCGAGCCGGATCGAGGCGCCGGTCGGCCTCGGCCGCTACCGGCTGGAGGTCTCGACCGCGGGCGCCCCGGAGGCGGGTGCGAGCCTCGGCTTCGAGGTGGGCTGGGGTGGCTCCGAGACCGCGGAGGCGCCCGACCTGCTCGACCTGACCCTCGACAAGGCCGCCTACGCGGCCGGCGACACGCTGCGGGCCAAGCTCAGCCCGAAGTTCAAAGGTCAGGCCAGCCTGATGGTCGTCAGCGACCGCGTTCACCAGACCCTGGAGGTCAGCGTGCCGGAGGGCGGCACCACGGTCAGCATTCCGGTGAAGGCCGAGTGGGGCGCCGGCGCCTACCTAGTGGCCACCGCCTACCGGCCCCTCGACCAAGCGGCCAAGCGCCTGCCCGGCCGGGCGCTGGGTCTGGCGTGGTTCTCGGTGGACCGGGAGCGGCGCAGCCTCGGGGTCGCCCTGAAGGCGCCGGAGCGGGCGCGCCCGCGCCAGGACCTGACCCTGCCGGTCCAGCTCACCGGACTGAAGGCCGGCGAGCCGGCGCGGATCACCGTGGCGCTGGTCGATGTCGGCATCCTCAACCTGACCCGCTACGCGGCGCCGGACCCGACCCAGTACTTCCTCGGCCAGCGGGCGCTCGGACCGGAGGTCCGCGACCTCTACGGCTACCTGATCGACGGCATGCAGGGCTCTGCCGGGGCGATCCGCTCCGGCGGCGACGCGGGCGGCGGCGAACTCGCCGATTCCCCGCCGACCCAGGCGCCGCTGGCGCTCTATTCCGGCGTGGTAACCGTGGGGCCGGACGGCGCGGCCAGCGTCACCTTCCCGATCCCGGCCTTCAACGGCACCGGCCGCGTCATGGTCACCGCCTGGAGCGGCGACCGGGTCGGGCAGGCGCAGGCCGACGTGATCATCCGCGATCCGGTCGTGCTCAGCGCCACGCTGCCGCGCTTCCTCGACACCGGCGACCGCTCGCGCCTGTTCGTGGCCCTCGACAACGTCGAGGGGCAGGCGGGCGAGTACACGGTCGACCTGAGCCCGACCGGCCCGGTCGTGGTCGGCGCCAGCGCGCTGCGCCAGACGCTGCGGCTGGAGGCCGGCGCGAAGGGCCAGTTCGCGATCCCCCTCACCGCCGCCGGACCCGGCACGGCACGGCTCGACCTCGCCCTGTCGGGGCCGGGCCTCCCGGCCGCACTCAACCAGAGCTTCGCCCTAGGGATCTCGCCGGGGACGGGCGCCCTGCTGCGCCGCTCGGTGCGCAGCCTCGCCCCGGGGGCGAACCTGACGCTGACCTCGGACCTCCTCGCCGACCTGCAGCCGGGCACCGGCAGCGTCTCGCTCTCGGCCACGGCCCTGCCGGGGGTCGACGTGGCGGCCCTGCTCCGGGCGCTCGACCGCTATCCCTACGGCTGCTCCGAGCAGGTGGTGAGCCGGGCGATGCCGCTGCTCTACGTCAACAAGCTCGCGGCCCTGGAGAAGCTCGCCCTCGACGCGGGCGCGGACGAAAGGGTGCGCGAATCGATCGAGCGCCTGCTCGCCCGCCAGGATTCGAGCGGCGATTTCGGCCTGTGGTCGGCGCAGGGGTCGAGCGACCTCTGGCTCGACGCCTACGTGACCGACTTCCTGACTCGCGCCCGCGAGCGCGGATTCGCGGTCCCGCAGAAGGCCTTCGCCCAGGCCCTCGACTACCTGCGCAACGCGGTGGCCAACGCCACCGAGGTGCGCAACGGCGGCGCCGACCTCGCCTACGCGGCGTACGTGCTCGCCCGGAACGGGCGGCCGGTGATGGGCGACCTGCGCTACCTCGCCGACACCAAGATCGGCGACTTCTCCTCCGCCCTCGGGCGCGCGCAGCTCGCCGCCGCCCTGGCGCTGCTCGGCGACCGCGGCCGCGCCGCCAAGACCATGGAATCGGCGCTCACGGTCCTGCGCGCTGAGCGCGACAAGGGTGTCTACCGCGCCGATTACGGCTCCCGCCTGCGCGACGGAGCCGGGCTGATCACGCTCGCCGCCGAGAGCGGGCTGGCGCAGGGGGCGCTGGGCCCCGCGGCTTCCGTGCTCGGCGAGGAGCAGCAATCCGAGCGCTCGACGAGCACGCAGGAGAATGCTTGGCTGGTGCTCGCCGCCGAGAGCCTGTCGAACGAGGCGGGCACCCTCTCGTTCACCCTGGACGGCGCCCCGCAGACCGGCCTGCTGGCCCGGGTCTATCGGGAGGCGGCCCTGGCCGACCGGGGCGTTCAGCTCACCAATACCGGCCGCGCGCCTGTGCAGGTGGCCGTGACCGTCAACGGCAGCCCTCTGGTGCCGGAGCCGGCGGCGCAGCAGGGCTACACGATCGAGCGCAGCTTCCGCCGCCTCGACGGCAGCGTCGTCGATCCGGCGAGCGGCCTGCGCCAGAACGACAGGCTGGTGGTGGTGCTCAAGGTCACCGAGGCCAAGGCGGAGGCGGCGCGGCTCCTGCTGGTCGATCCGCTGCCGGCGGGGCTGGAGATCGACAATCCGAAGCTCCTCGACGCCGACGCACTCCAGGGGCTCGCCTTCGCCAAGTCGGACGTGCAGCCGGTCCACACCGAGTTCCGGGACGACCGGTTCGTGGCCGCCTACGACCGCGACCCGAGCCAGTCGGCCTTCTTCACGGTGGCCTACACGGTGCGTGCGGTCTCGCCGGGGACCTACGTCCATCCGGGCGCCACCGTGGAAGACATGTACCGGCCGGCGCGGTTCGGCCGGACCGCCTCGGGCAGCGTGACGGTGGGGGCGGCCAAGTAGGGCGGCCGGCGTTCGCGCGCTCCGCTCGACTTCAACCTCCCGTCATCGCGAGCGCAGCGAAGCGACCCAGGGCCAGCGCGCCGTCGGTGAGCGTGGCGCTTCCCTGGATTGCTTCGCTCCGCTCGCAAGGACGGTGGTGCTGAGGGCATCGTCCGGCCTCGGCCTCGAGCACGGAGGCGCAACCCGCCGGGCCGGGCTGCTGCGTTGCGGCAGGCACATGGTGCGCTGCGGAACCGCCGCGAGCGCCCACCCATTCCCACAGGTCCCGTTCGGAACCCGTGGAGCGATGCCCGATGCCGGACCTCGACGCGCTCGCCGGCTCTGCAGCCCGCGCGCTGGCCTACCTGCCGTGGTGGGCCGAGAGCCTGATCCTCATCGTCGCCTGCTGCGCCGTGGTGATGCCCCTGCACGGGGTGGTCTACCGGGCGATGAAGCGGGCGGTCGCGGGCAAGAGCCTGTTCTGGCGCTCGCTGGTGTCGCGCACCCGCGGGCCGAGCCGCCTCGGCCTGATCGTGGTGGCGATCAGCCTCGCCTCGACCACCGTGCACCTGTCCTGGGAGGTGCGGATTGCCCTCAATCAGATCCTGCTGGTGGCCTTCGTGACGCTGACCGGCTGGTGCTGCGCCACCGCGCTCCACATCGCCACGGTGATCTACCTGCGGCGGTTCAAGCTCGACGCCGAGGACAACCTCCTGGCGCGCAAGCACTTCACGCAGATGCGCATCCTGGAGCGGGCCGGCGTGACGCTGGTGGCGCTGGTCACCCTGTCGGTGGCGCTGATGACCTTCGAGCCGGTGCGCCAGTACGGCGTCAGCCTGCTCGCCTCGGCGGGCGCGGCGGGCCTCGTCCTCGGTCTGGCCATGCAGCCGGTCCTGTCGAACCTCGTGGCCGGCATCCAGATCGCCATCACGCAGCCGATCCGGATCGAGGACGCGATCATCGTCGAGAACGAGTGGGGCTGGGTCGAGGAGATCACCGCGACCTACGTGGTGGTCCGCCTCTGGGACTGGCGCCGGCTGGTCCTGCCCCTGACCTACTTCATCCAGAAGCCGTTCCAGAACTGGACCCGCGACGGCGCCTCGCTGATCGGCAGCGTGTTCGTCTACGTCGACCACCGGGTGCCGGTGGCAGCGATGCGCGAGAAGCTCGCCGAGATCGCCAGGGCTACGCCCCTGTGGGACGGCAAGGTGGTGAACCTTCAGGTCTCGGATGCGAAGGAAGCGACGATCGAGATCCGGATGCTGGTGAGCGCCCGCAACGCCCCCCAGGCCTGGGACCTGCGCTGCGTGGTCCGCGAGGCGATGATCACGTGGCTCCAGGCCGAGCACCCGGAGGCCCTGCCGCGGCACCGGACGGAATGGGTCGGCACCGAGGAGATGCCGCTTCGTCGGGCGGAGGAGCGTCGGTTCGCGGCGTGAGACGCGCTGTGATCGCGCGCGCAGCGAAGTGACCCGGGGCAGCGCGCCATCGGTGAGCGTGGCGCTACTCTGGATTGCTTCGCTGCGCTCGCAAGGACGGGTGTCAGTCGTCGGCGCCCGCGTAGAAACTCTCCACGCCGATGCCTTCCTCCTGCATCAGCCGGGCGCGGGCGCGCAGCTTCTCGGTCTCGCTCTTGAGCTGGCCGCAGGCCGCCAGGATGTCCCGGCCGCGGGGCGTGCGCACCGGCGAGGCGTAGCCGGCGTTGAACACGATCTCGGAGAAGCGCTCGATCCGGTCCCAGTCCGAGCACTCGTAGCGACTGCCCGGCCAGGGGTTGAACGGGATCAGGTTGATCTTGGCCGGGATGCCCTTGAGCAGGCGCACCAGCTCCCGCGCGTCCGCGTCCGAATCGTTGACGCCCTTCAGCATCACGTACTCGAAGGTGATCCGGCGGGCGTTGCTCAGGCCCGGATACGCCCGGCAGGCCGCGAGCAGCTCGGCAATCGGGTATTTCCGGTTGAGCGGCACCAGCTCGTCGCGCAGGTCGTCGCGCACGGCGTGGAGCGAGATCGCCAGCATGGCGTTGGCCTGCTCGCCGAGCCGCGGGATCTGTGGCACGACCCCTGAGGTCGAGACCGTGATCCGGCGGCGGGACAGGGCGAGCCCCTCCTGATCCGACATCACCCCGACCGCGTTGACCACGGCGTCGAGATTGTAGAGGGGCTCGCCCATGCCCATGAACACGATGTTGGTCACGAGCCGGCCGACCTCGCCGGAGCCGCCGGCGTCGCGGCTCGGCATCTGGCCTGGCCAGTCGCCGAGCTCATCCCGGGCGGTGACGAGCTGCTGGACGATCTCGGCCGCGGACAGGTTGCGCACGAGGCGCTGCGTGCCGGTGTGGCAGAACGAGCAGGTCAGCGTGCAGCCGACCTGGGAGGACACGCACAGCGTGCCCCGGTCCGGGCCGGGAATGTAGACGCACTCGATCTCGGCGCCGCGATTGTGCTCCTGCCGGTTGGTCGGCGCCATGCGCAGCAGCCACTTGCGGGTGCCGTCGCGCGAGACCTGCCGGCTCGCGACTTCCGGCCGCTCCAGGGTGAAGTGCTCGGCGAGCTGCGCCTTCAGCGCCTTGCCGACATTGGTCATCTCGGCGAAGTCGGACGCCCCGCGGAAATTGACCCAGTGCCAGACCTGGCCGGCGCGCATCCGGCTCTCGCGCTCGGGCACGCCCATGCCGATGAGCTGCGCCTTGAGGGCGTCGCGGGTCAGGCCGACCAGCGAGGGGCGGCGGCCGGGCAGCGCCTCGGGGAGGAGATCCGGCGCCTTCTCGATCGCGGCATCGGCCGCGCGGGCGCTATCGAGCGACGGCGTCGCCATGGCGTTCAAACGATCCATACGTTGGAAAGGGTCTGATATAGGCGATCGCGGCAGCGAAGGCGAATGCGTGCCGCCCACAGGGGCCCTGACGGAGAGCCATGGCGACCGACACCCGAGCCGGGCAGGCGATCTACAATCCGCGGACGCTGCAGATCTACGACCTTGTCGTGCTGCGCCTTTCGAACCCGCTGATCTGGCGCTGCCCCACGGCGCGGATCCTGGATCTCTACGACCGGCACGCGGGCCTCGCGCATCTCGACGTCGGGGTCGGGACCGGCTGGTACCTCGACCGATGCCGGTTCCCGACGCCCGCGCCGCGGGTCGGCCTGATGGACCTCAACGCCGACAGCCTCGCCTTCGCGGCCGACCGGATCGCGCGCTACCGGCCCGAAACCTACCGGGTCGACGTTCTCGGCGCGCCGGCCAGCGGCATCGCGCCGTTCGACTCGATCGGGATGACCTACCTGCTGCACTGCCTGCCGGGCGATATCGCCGCCAAGGCGAAGGCCTTCGACACGGTGCGACCGTGCTTGGCCGATGACGGCGTGGTGTTCGGCGCCACGATCCTGTCGGGCGGCGTCCCGACCACGGGCGCGGCGCGGGCGCTGATGCGGGTCTACAACCGAAAAGGGGTGTTCTCGAACGCCGCCGACACCCTGCCGGAGCTGCGCGCGGCGCTGGAGCAGCGGTTCCGGTCGGTCGAGATCACGGTCGTCGGCTGCGTGGCGCTGTTTGTCGCGCGCGAGCCACGCTGAGTCGGTTGCCGTCTTTGCGAGCGGAGCGAAGCAATCCAGCGGCGCCACGCCCGCCGAGCTCGCGCTGCCCTGGGTTGCTTCGCTGCGCTCGCAAAGACGGGCACGAAAAAGGGCGCCCGCGGGCGCCCTCATCCAATGTGCCGAGTCTCAAAAGAGTCAGGCGGCGGCGGTCTTCACCGGCACGCCCTTCTCGGACAGGAAGGTCTGCAACTCGCCCGACTGGAACATCTCGCGGGTGATGTCGCAGCCGCCGACGAACTCGCCCTTCACGTAGATCTGCGGGATGGTCGGCCAGTTCGAGAAGGCCTTGATGCCCTCCCGGATCTCCTGGTCGGCCAGGACGTTCACGCCCTTGAACGGCACGCCGAGGTAGTTGAGGATCTGCACCACCTGCCCCGAGAAGCCGCATTGCGGCATCTGCGGCGTGCCCTTCATGAACACCACCACGTCCTGGGAGGCGATCTCGTTCTGGATGGTCGTGTTGACGTCGGTCATCGCTCTGTCCTTGTTCGTCGGTCGTATGTGAGGTCTGATTCAGCGGCGCGCAACCGAAGCGGCGATCGTACGAAGTGCGCGCTCAATATCGAAAGTCTCGGTCAGCAGATCCTCAGGACGGATCGGGCAGGCTTCCGGCAGCCCCGGGAGCAGCGCGTTCCCATAGGCGCTAAGACCAGCCTCGGCAGCCGTGACGGCCGATTTCCAGATCCTGCTCCAGTTCAGCCTTTGCCGCATCGACGCTTCGTAGGCGTTCCAGGCGGTGATCTGGAAGGTCGCGACCTCCTCCCGCCAATGCAGGCTGGCCGGCGCGAGCGGGGCGGACGCGCGCTTGAGGAGGTGGGCGAGCGTCTGGATCAACAGCCCCTCGACGGCCAGCAGATGCGAACGCCCCTTGCTCTCGATCTCCTCGGCAACGTTCTCCCAATCGACCGCGTTCGATAACTCAGGCCGTTCAGCCAGCGCGCGCAGGGCCGCCGCCTGCTCCTCGGCCCAGGTCACGATGTCGTCGTCGTAGAGACTCGGTCGATCCATCGGGAGCGCTCCCGCGAGAAGGCTCAATCCTGCGGGACGCCCGTGGTCAGCGCAAGGGCGTGGAGCACGCCGCCCATCCGGCCCTGGAGGGCGCCGTAGACCATCTGGTGCTGCGCGACCCGAGTCTTGCCCTTGAAGGCCGCCGACAGGACGGTGGCGGCGTAGTGGTCGCCGTCGCCCGCGAGGTCGCGGATCTCCACCTGCGCGTCCGGCAGGGCCTCGCGGATCATGCGCTCGATCTCGCCCGCATCCATCGGCATCGGGAAACTCCTCGTCAGAACGGGGCTCAGGCGGCCGGCGCGGCCGGTTGGCTCGCCATGTAGTCGGGCAGCCAGCCCTCGTGCGCCGTATTCAGGTCGGCGAGCGATATGGTCTCGCCGCCCGGCAGGGTCAAACGGTCGGAGCCCGCGACGCCGACCGAGGCCGCGGCCACGCCCTGTGCCGCGGCAGCCGCGAGTAGATCGGTGGCCGCCTCCGGCCGCACCGCCAGCAGGTAGCGGCCCTGGTCCTCGCCGAAGAGGTAGGCGTGGGCCGGCAGGTCCACCGGCACGTCGGAGAGCGCCGCGCCGATCCGGCCCGCCATGGCCATCTCGGCGAGCGCGACGGCGAGGCCGCCATCCGCGAGGTCGTGGACCGTGTCGACGGTACCGGCCTGGATCAGGCCGCGGACGAAGTCGCCGTTGCGGCGCTCCAGGGCGAGGTCGACGGGCGGCGGCGCCCCCTCCTCGCGACCCTCGATCACCGACAGGTAGGCCGACTGACCGAGCCAGCCCTCGCTGTCCCCGATCAGCACCAGCACGTCGCCTTCGCGCTTCAGGGCGATGGTCGCGTGGCGCGCCACGTCGTCGAGCACGCCGACGCCGCCGATGGTCGGGGTCGGCAGGATGCCGACGCCGTTGGTTTCGTTGTAGAGCGAGACGTTGCCCGACACGACCGGGAAGTCGAGCGCCCGGCAGGCCTCGCCGATGCCCTGGAGGCAGCCGACGAGCTGGCCCATGACCTCGGGTTTTTCCGGGTTGCCGAAGTTCAGGTTGTCGGTGATGGCGAGCGGCTTGGCGCCGACCGCGGTGATGTTGCGCCACGCCTCGGCCACGGCCTGCCGGCCGCCCTCGACCGGGTCGGCCTCGCAGTAGCGCGGGGTGACGTCGCAGGTGAGCGCCAGCCCCTTCGGCCCGTCCTCGACCCGCACGATGGCGGCGTCGCCGCCGGGCTTCTGGACGGTGTTGCCGAGGATGAAGTGGTCGTACTGCTCGAAGACCCAGCGCTTCGAGGCGAGGTCGGGGGAGCCGACGAGGCGCTTCAGCGCGTCGGTGAGCGAGGCCGGGGCCGCCACATCGGCGGCCGCGATCACCGGCTGGTGCGTGTTGGCGAGGTGCGGCCGGTCGTAGAGCGGGGCCTCGTCGCCGAGCTCCTTGATCGGCAGGTCGGCCACGGTCTCGCCGTGCCATTTGATGACGAAGCGCAGCGTGTCGGTGGTCCGGCCGATCACCGCGAAGTCGAGGCCCCATTTCACGAAAATCGCCTCGGCTTCGGCCTCCATGCCGGGCTTGAGCACCATGAGCATGCGCTCCTGGCTCTCGGAGAGCATCATCTCGTAGGGGGTCATGCCCTCTTCGCGGGCCGGCACCTTGTCGATGTCGAGCTCGACGCCGAGGTCGCCCTTGGCGCCCATCTCCACCGCCGAGCAGGTGAGGCCCGCCGCGCCCATGTCCTGGATGGCGATGACCGCGCCGGAGGCCATCAGCTCCAGGCAGGCCTCCAGCAGCAGCTTTTCGGCGAAGGGATCGCCGACCTGCACGGTCGGGCGCTTCGACTCGGATTCCTCGTCGAACTCGGCCGACGCCATGGTGGCGCCGTGGATACCGTCGCGGCCGGTCTTGGAGCCGAGATAGACGATCGGGTTCCCGACGCCGGCGGCGGCCGCGTAGAAGATCCCGTCGGTGCGGGCGAGGCCCACAGCCATGGCGTTGACCAGGATGTTGCCGTCGTAGCGCTTGTGGAAGCCGGTCAGGCCGCCGACCGTCGGCACGCCGAAGGAGTTGCCGTAGCCGCCGACGCCCGCGACCACGCCCGAGACGAGGCTGCGGGTGCGCGGGTGGTCGGGGGAGCCGAAGCGCAGGGCGTTGAGCGCCGCGATCGGCCGCGCGCCCATGGTGAAGACGTCGCGCAGGATGCCGCCGACCCCGGTCGCCGCGCCCTGGTAAGGCTCGATGTAGCTCGGGTGGTTGTGGCTCTCCATCTTGAAGACGCAGGCGTGGCCGTCGCCGATGTCGATGACGCCCGCGTTCTCGCCCGGTCCCTGGATCACCCACGGCGCCGAGGTCGGCAGCCCGCGCAGATGCTTGCGGGAGGACTTGTAGGAACAGTGCTCGTTCCACATGGCCGAGACGATGCCGAGCTCGGTCAGCGTCGGGTCGCGCCCGATCAGGCCGCGGAAGCGTTCGTACTCGTCCGGCGTCAGGCCGTGCTGGGCCACGAGCTCGGGGGTGATCGGAACGTCGTTGCGGAACATGGGCGGTCTCGACGAGGGCGGTCCGGGAGCCCCGGCAGGGCCCTCGACCCGATGCGCGACCCGAACCGGGCCGCGCGCGGCGACGGTGACGGATTAGTGCGTTCCGCCACCGCGTTGCAATACGCCGGCCCTGCTGGCCGTGTATGGGTGCCGGTCACGCGGCCGGCGGATGGGCCAGAAAATCGGCGATCGCGGCCACGAACCTGTCGCCGTAGGCCTCGCGCTTGCGCTCGCCGACCCCGTGGACGGTGCGCAGCGCCCAGAGATCGACGGGCTTCTGGCGGGCCATCTCGATGAGGGTCCGGTCCGGGAAGACCATGAAGGCCGCGATGCCCTCGGCCCGAGCGAGCGTGGCGCGCAGGCCGCGCAGGTGCTGGAACAGCGCCTCGTCGGTCTCCGAGAGGGCGATCTCGCCGTCCTCGCGGGCGGCGGCCCGGCGGCGCTCGCGGGATTCGGTCTTCGGCTCCGGATCGGGACGGAGCTGGACCGGCTCCCGGCCGAACAGGATCGCCTCGCCCTTCTCGGTCATGGACAGGCCGCCGTAGCCGTCGGCGTTCTCGGCGATCGCCCCGGCGGCGAAGAGCTGACGCAGGATCGCCCGCCACGCCGCCACCGGCTTGTCCGCCCCGACCCCGAAGGTCTTGAGGCTCGCGTGGCCGTTGCGGCGGATCTGGTCGCTCTCCTTCCCGTGGACCACGTCGCAGATATAGGCCGCGCCGAAGCGCTGGCCGGTGCGCACGATCGCCGACAGGATCTTCTGGGCCGGGACCGTCCCGTCCACGAGGGTGACGCCGCCGCGGCACAGGTCGCAGCGGCCGCAAGCGCCGCTCGACTCGCCGAAATAGGCGAGCAGCGACTGGCGGCGGCAGGTGGCGCCCTCGCACAGGGTGATCATCGCCTCGAGCTTGCGCCGCTCGACCCGGCGGCGGTCGTCCGAGATCTCCTTCTCGTCGATCTGGCGGCGGCGAAGCGCCATGTCGTCGAGGCCGTAGAGGGTCAGGGTGTCGGCGGGCAGCCCGTCGCGGCCGGCGCGGCCGATCTCCTGATAGTAGCCCTCGACGTTGTTGGGCATGTCGGCGTGGCAGACGAAGCGCACGTCCGGCTTGTTGATGCCCATGCCGAAGGCGACGGTGGCGGTCATCACCACCCCGTCCTCCTGCAGGAACCGGTCCTGATTGGCCATCCGCGTCGCTTGGTCGAGGCCGGCATGGTAGGGCAGGGCGTCGAAGCCGTCCTTCCGGAGGGTTTCGGCGAGCTGCTCGGTGCGCTTGCGCGACGAGCAGTAGATGATCCCGCTCTCCGCGCGCCGGTGCTTCAGGAACCGCTCGATCTGCCGGGCCGGGTTGTCCTTGGGCTGGAAGGTCAGCCGGATGTTCGGCCGGTCGAAGGAGTGGACGAAGATCTTCGGGGGCCGGTCCTGCGGGAACAGGCGCTCCGCGATCTCGGCGCGGGTCGCGGCGTCGGCAGTGGCGGTGAGCGCCAGGGTCTGGACGTTGCCCAGCGCCGTCCGGGCGCGGGCGATCTCACGGTACTCCGGCCGGAAATCGTGCCCCCACTGCGAGACGCAGTGG
Source organism: Methylobacterium sp. yr668 (assembly GCF_900116245.1). Classification (NCBI taxonomy): domain Bacteria; kingdom Pseudomonadati; phylum Pseudomonadota; class Alphaproteobacteria; order Hyphomicrobiales; family Methylobacteriaceae; genus Methylobacterium; species Methylobacterium sp. yr668. Next base: position 127,598 of record NZ_FOZY01000014.1, read on the forward strand.
GCCTCGTCGACGGCCAGCCGCCGGACGCCGGCGCCGCGCAGGGCGTCCATACAGCCGTCCATCAGCAGGCGCTCGGGGGAGACGAACAGGAGCCGCAGGTCGCCGGAGCGCAGGGCGCGCCACGTCTCGCGGGACTCGGATTCCCCGACCGTCGAGTTCAGGGTCGCGGCGCGGATGCCGACGCTGCGCATCTGCTGGACCTGATCGTGCATCAGCGCGATCAGCGGCGAGACCACCACGGTGAGCCCCGGATCGACCAGCGCCGGGAGCTGGTAGGTCATCGACTTGCCCGAGCCCGTGGGCATCACGGCGAACACGTCGGTCCCGTCGAGCACCGCGCCGATCACCTCGTCCTGGCCGGGGCGGAAATCCTCGTAGCCGAACGTCTTCTTCAGCGCGGCGCGGGCCTCGTCGAGGCGGGTCATCGGGATCCTTGATCGGGTGTCTGCACCGGGCTTGCGGCGCGGATGTGTAGACACTAGCCTCAGCTGTCTACACGGAGGCGATCGTGCCGCTCAACATCCGCAGCGAAGTGGTGAATCAGCTGGCCGAGAAGCTGGCATCGCGGGCCGGCGTGAGCAAGACCGAGGCGGTGCGGATCGCGCTTCAGAACGAGCTGGATCGGCGGGAAGAGTCGCTGACCGAATTTCTGGAGAAGATCCGCCCGATACAGGAGGCCCTTGCCGCCTACCCGAAGACCGGCCTCAAGGCCGACAAGACCTTCTACGACAGCCTCTATGAGGACTGATGTTCATCGATGCCTCGGCGCTGGTGGCGATCCTGTGCCAGGAGCAGGGATATGAACGGGTGGCAGATTGTCTCCGCCAAGCTCCGCATCGTCTGACCAGCGCCCTCGCCCAGTTCGAGGCTGTCGTGGCGGTGGCTCGCATTCGGTCGCTGCCGCCTGAGACCGCCGAGAGACTCGTGAACAGCTTCCGCGAGACGGTCGGTATTGGGATGGTCTCCCTCGGCCTTGCCGAAATCCGCATCGCCGTTGCGGCCCATGCCCGCTACGGCAAGGGCCGCCACCCGGCGCGCCTGAACCTCGGCGACTGCTTCGCCTATGCCTGCGCACAGGTGCACGGCGTGCCGCTGCTCTATGTCGGCGACGATTTCCCGCAGACCGACATCCGCTCCGCCCTCGCCTGAGGCTTCAGCCCCCGTGGAACTCGGCCACGTGCTGGGCCACGATCGCGTCGAAGGATTCATCCGCCCGGAAGCCCAGGGCCAGGGCGGCCTCCGGCTCGAACGCCTCCGGCCAGGAGCCGACGATCCGCGCGATGGTGGCGTCGGGTTCGTGCCGGATCAGCGCCACGGCCTTGTCGCCCGCCGCGCGGCGCAGAGCCTCGATCTCCTCCGCCACCGTCGCCGAGACGCCCGGCATGGTCAGGCTGATCCGCGGGCCGATCGCCGCGAGGTCGAGCCCGGCCGCGTGCGTGAGGAAGCCCACCGCCGCCGCAGGGCTGGCGAACCAGTGCCGGACCGTGTCGGGCACCGTCAGGATCGCCTCCTGGCCGGCGAGCGGCTCGCGGATGATGCCCGAGAAGAAGCCCGAGGCCGCCTTGTTGGGCTTGCCCGGCCGTACGCAGATCGTCGGCAGCCGCAGGCCGATCCCGTCGAGGAAGCCGCGGCGCGCGTAGTCGGCGAGCATCAGCTCGCCCATGGCCTTCTGGACCCCGTAGGAGGAGGCCGGGCGCAGGATGTGGTCGTCCGGGATGACCTTGGGGAAGGGCGGCCCGAACACCGCGAGTGAGGAGGTGAAGACCAGCTTCGGCCGGTAGCCGTCCGCCGCGCTGGCCGCCCGGATCGCGTCGAGGAGCAGGCGGGTGCCGTCGAGGTTGACCCGGTAGCCCAGCTCGAGGTTCGCCTCGGCCTCGCCGGAGACCACGGCTGCGAGGTGGAAGATGACCCCCGGCCGCTCGGCGATGGTGGCCTCGGCGGCGCCGGGCGCCGTGAGGTCGGCGGCCTCGGCCCGCACCGGGCCGGAGAAGCCCTCGGGCGCCGACGGCGGGACCACGTCGAGGAGCGTGAGGGCGGTGAGCGGCTGCCCGCCGACCCGGCCATCCCTCACCAGGGCGTCCACGAGGCGGCGGCCGATCATGCCGGCGGCGCCGAGAATCAGGGCGTGCATGGAAAACCTCCCGTCGGGTTGTGGCGTCAGGCCATCATGTCGAGGGCGCGGCCGAAGAAGTCGGCGCCGCCGAAATTGCCGGATTTGAGGGCGAGCAGCATCGGCTCGGGCCGGCCCGCCGTGCGCAGCACCGGCACGCCCGCGGCGATCTCCGGCCCAAGCAGGAAGGCGGTGAGGCCCAGCCGGTCGACCACCGCGCCGGAGGTCTCGCCGCCGGCGACGACGAGCCGGCGCACCCCGCGGGCGACGAGGCCCTCGGCGATCGCTGCCAGCGCCGCCTCGATGGCGTGGCCGGCCGCATCGACGCCGTGGGCGGCCTGGAGCGCGCGCACCGCTTCGGGCGGCGCCGAGGTGGCGATCAGCACCGGGCCCGAGGCCAAGTGCTCCTCCGCGAACGCCAGGGCCTCAGCGACCACGTCGTCGCCCGCGAGCAGCCGCACCGGGTCGAGGCGCAGCACCGGCATGATCGCCTCCGCGGCGGCGACCTGCTGGAGGGTCGCCTGCGAGCAGCTGCCGGCGAGGCAGGCGGAGGCGCCGCCCACCGGCTCGCCCACGGCCGCGCCGGCGGCGTCCTGGGTTCCCCGCCCGTCGGCCGCGAGCGCCCGGGCGAGGCCGAGGCCGAGGCCGGACGCGCCGACCGAGAACTTGCGGCCGACGATCGCCCGGCCGAGCACCTCGAGGTCGCTGTCGAAGATCGCGTCCGCGATGGCGGCGCCCTTGCCCTCCTGCGCGAGGGCGTCGAGGCGGGCGGCCACGGCCTCCGCGCCCCTCGCCACCGTGGCGGTGTCGATCAGGCCGACGGGACTGCCGCTCTGGCGCCCGAGCACGCGCACGAGGTTGGCGTCGCGCATCGGGTTGAGCGGGTGGTCCTTGAGCGGGCTCTCGTTCAGCGGCACCGAGCCGACGAACAGGTTGCCCTGGTAGACGCTCCGCCCCGTCTCGGGGAAGGCCGGGGTGACGAGGGCGACGGTCTCGCCCGCCTCCGCCCGCAAGGCGTCCATCACGGGACCGATATTGCCCGCATCGGTGGAGTCGAAGGTCGAGCAGACCTTGAACATCACGTGGGCCGCGCCCCGGGCCCGCAGCCAGGCTTCCGCCTCGCGGGAGCGCGCCACGGCCTGGTCGGCGGGGATCGAGCGGCTCTTGAGGGCCACCACCACCGCGTCGGCCTCCGGCAGCGACCGGCCGTCCTCAGGCACGCCGATGGTCTGGATCGTGCGCAGGCCCGCCTTGGTCAGCGTGTTGGCGAGGTCCGAGGCGCCCGTGTAGTCGTCGGCGACGCATCCCAGCGCGAGGCTCATCGGGCGCTCCCCTTGTAGGCGGCGAGCCAGCCGAGGCCCGCGACGGTGTCGGCGGCCGGAATGTACTCGCAGCCGACGAAGCCGCGGTAGCCGAGCCGGTCCAGCTCGTCGAACAGGAAGAAGTCGGCCATCTCGCCGGTCCCGGGCTCATGCCGCTCGGGCACGCTCGCGGTCTGGACGTGGCCGATGAGCGGCATCAGGGCGCGCAGCCGCACGGTCACGTCGCCGTGCAGGATCTGGCAGTGGTAGAGGTCGAACTGGAGCTTCAGGTTCGGCAGGGCGAGGTCGCGGATCAGGTCGGCCGCGCGGCCGAAATCGTTGAGGAAATAGCCCGGCATGTTGCGGCCGTTGATCGGCTCCAGGACGAGGTCGAGGCCGACCGGCGCCAGCCGCTCCGCCGTCCAGGTCACGGCCCGGCGGTAGGATTCGACCGCCCTGGGATCGTCCCAGGGGGCGAGGCCCGCCATGAGGTGGAGCCGGCCGACGCCGGTCGCCTCGGCGTAGCGGAGCGCCGTGTCGACCCCCGCCTTCAGCTCGTCGAACCGCTCGGGAAAGGCCGCGATCCCGCGCTCGCCCTGGGCGAAGTCGCCCGGCGGCAGGTTGAACAGGGCCTGGGTCAGGCCGTTCGCCCGGAGCCGCGCGCCGATGTCGTCCGGCGCATGCTCGTAGGGGAACAGGAACTCGACGGCGTCGAACCCGGCCCGGGCCGCGGCCTCGAACCGGTCGAGGAACGGCACCTCGTTGAACATGAGGCTCAGGTTGGCGGCGAAGCGCGGCATGGTTCTGTCCCCTCAAGCTTTCTCGGGCAGCTTCGCCCCCGAGACCTGGGCGTAGAGCCGCGCCACCGAGGCGTCGTCGTCCCGACCCATGCCGGCGCCCGACGCCATCAGGAACATCTGCAGGGCCGCCGCCGCCACCGGGACTGGGTACTTCTCGGCCCGGGCCATGTCCTGCACGATGCCGAGATCCTTGACGAAGATGTCGACCGCGCTCTTCGGGCTGTAGTCGGCGTCGAGGATGTGCGGCACCCGGTTCTCGAACATCCACGAATTGCCGGCCGACTTGGTGATCACCTCGTAGACGCGCCGGAGGTCGAGCCCCTGCTTGGCCGCGAAGGCCATCGCCTCCGAGGCGGCGGCGATGTGAACGCCCGCGAGCAGCTGGTTGATCATCTTGAAGGCCGCGCCCTGGCCGGCGGCGTCGCCGAGCTCGTAGAGCGTGCCCGCCATGGCATCGAGGGCGGGCCGCGCCTTCGCGAAGGCCGCCGCCGAGCCCGAGGCCAGGAAGGTGAGGCCGCCCTCAGCCGCGCGTGCGGCGCCGCCGCTCATCGGGGCGTCGAGGTAGTGGCGGCCGGTGGCCTCCAACCGCGCCGCCAGCGCCCGGGCGACGGCCGGGTCCATGGTGGCGGAGGAGACGAACACCGCACCCTCCGGCATCGCGGCGGCGGCGCCGTTCTCGCCGAACAGGACCGCCTCGGTCTGGGCGGCGTTGACCACCACGCTCACCACCACGTCGGCGTCCCGCGCCGCCTCGGCGGGGTTCGCGGCGCCCCGGCCGCCGGCGGTCGCGAAGCGCGCCACCGCCTCCGGGTTCACGTCGCAGGCGGAGACCGCGAAGCCCGCCCGCAGGAGCGAGCCGGCCATCCCGGAGCCCATGGAGCCCAGGCCGATCACCGCGGCGCGGGGTGTTGCGTTGGTCATCGGGGACGGCTCCTGAAGCTGGGAAAGGGCGCCTCGGCGTCGCCGCTCGAAGCGCGGGTCCCCTCTCCCGTGCGGGAGAGGGGCCAAGTCGCGCCTGGATCAGAGGTCAGCGGTTGACCATCCGGGCGGGTGTGACGAACACGCAGACCGCGCCGACCACCAGCATGGCGGCGAGCGCGTAGAGGCCCGTGGCGGTGCTGCCGGTGGCATCCCGCAGGGCGCCGATCACGTAGGGGCTGACGAAGCCCGCGAGGTTCCCCACCGAGTTGATCAGCGCGATGCCGGCCGCCGCGCCCGCGCCGCTGAGGAACGCCGTGGGCAGCGACCAGAACAGGGGCGAGCAGGTCAGCACGCCGGCCGCCGCCACCGACAGGGCCGCGATGGCGAGCGTCGTCGAGCCGGCATTGGCCGAGACCACGAAGGCGACCGCGCCGATCAGCGCCGGGATGATCAGGTGCCAGCGGCGCTCGCGCATCCGGTCGGCGGAGCGGCCGAGCAGGATCATCACGATCGCCGCGCAGACGAACGGGATCGCGCTGATCAGGCCGATGTTGAAGTTGCCCTGCACGCCCGACGCTTTGACGATCGTCGGCATCCAGAAGGTCAGCCCGTACTGGCCGGTGACGAAGGCGAAGTAGATCAGGCTCATGAACCACACGCGGCCGTTGCGGAACACGGTGGCGATGGAGTGTGGGCTCGATTCCTTACCCTGGTTGTCGGCCGCGATGTCGCGCTCGAGGAGCTGCTTCTCGGAATCCGTCAGCCACTTGGCCTCGGCGGGGCGGTTGTCGAGGTAGAAGAACACCGCGAGGCCGATCAGCACCGCCGGCACCGCCTCGATCAGGAACATCCACTGCCAGCCCGACAGGCCGTGGGCGCCGTTGAACGCGTCCATGATCCAGCCGGAGAGCGGGTTGCCGAAGATGCCGGAGATCGGGATCGCCGCCATGAACACGGCGATCACCCGGGCCCGGCGATGGGCCGGGAACCAAGAGGTCGTGTAGAGGATGACGCCCGGGTAGAACCCGGCCTCGGCGAGACCGAGGAGGAAGCGCATTCCGTAGAAGCTCCACTCGGAGTTCACGAACAGGAACGCCCCGGAGATCACCCCCCAGGTGATCATGATCCGGGCGATCCACACCCGGGCGCCGACCCGGTGCAGGATCACGTTCGAGGGCACCTCGAACAGGAAGTAACCGAGGAAGAAGATGCCGGCGCCGAGACCGTAGACCGTCTCGGAGAACTTCAGCTCCTGGGACATCTGGAGCTTGGCGAAGCCGACATTCACCCGGTCGAGATATGCCACGACGTAGCAGAGCATCAGGAACGGCACGAGGCGCCAGAACACCTTCGCGTAGGTGCGGTCGGCGAAGGACTTCTCGTCCGCGGGTGCGGTGGCGCCCCCCAGCGGGGCGGCTTGAACCGACATGGCGTACTCCCTGGTCCGGGCCGCACGGCTGCCGGACATTGCTCTTCACCGCTCGTCGGGCGGCGCTGGGGCGGTGCCATATCGCCTTTTGGCAGCGCTGCCAATCCGGTTGTGCGAGATAATGCAGGCCGCTATGTCAGTCGTGGATCGACGCGGACGGTCTTCCCATTCCTGCCTTATGCCGAGGCGCCGCAGCGTGGCGGAGGCCTCCTTCGGGGCCCGCTTCGCGGTCGTCTCAGGATGAGGGAAGGACGCCGGGAGGTTCGACGGGCGTCGTGAAAAAAAAACCGCGCCGGGAGAGCGGGGCCATGGACGACATCCAGCCGCCGGGGCGGCTCGTCACCCTCACCGACGTCGCCCGCGAGGCCGGGGTCGGCGAGAGCACGGTCTCGCGGGTCCTGCGCAACCACGGCTCCTACTCCAAGCGCGCCGGCGAGCGGGTGGCGGAGGCGGTCGCCCGTCTCGGCTACGTTCCGAATCGCCTCGCCGGCAGCCTCGCCGGCCACGGGGCGAGCGCGCGGCTCGTGGGGGTCGTCATCCCGTCGCTCGCCAACGTGGTCTTCCCCGACCTACTGCGCGGCCTCACCGCCGCCCTCGACGCCGACGGCATCCCCTGCGTGATCGGGGTGAGCGACTACGACCCGGACCGGGAGGAGGCGCTGGCCGCCGCGCTCCTCTCCTGGCGGCCGGCGGCGCTGCTGCTCACCGGGCTGGAGCACAATCCCGGGACGGTGGCCCTGGCGAAGGCCGGGGGCGTGCGCGTGGTCGAGATGATCGACACGGATGGGGAGGGGATCGACGCCGTGGTCGGCTTCTCCAACCGGGCCGTGGGGGCGGCGAGCGCGCGCCACCTCGTGGCGCGCGGGTACCGGCGGATCGGCTATCTCGGCCACGACCTCGCGGTCGACCTGCGCGCGGGCAAGCGGCTCGCCGGGTTCGAGGCCGCGCTCGGGCAGGCGGGTTTGGCGCTCCACGGCAAGGAGATCCGGACGGGACCGTCCTCGCCGGCCTCGGGCCGGGCCGGGCTGGAGGCGCTGCTGGCGCGCGTGCCCGATCTCGACGCGGTCTACTTCTCCAACGACGACATGGCGCTCGGCGGCTACTTCGCCTGCCTAACGGCGGGGCTGGCGGTGCCGGGACGGATCGCGCTGTTCGGCTTCAACGGGCTCGACTTCGCGGCGGCGATGCCGCAGCCCCTGTCTACGGTGCGCACGCCGCGCCTGGAGATCGGCCGGCAGGCCGCCGCCTGCCTGACCGGCGCAGGCCCGAGGAAAATCGATCTCGGATTCGAGCTGATCGAGGGAGCGACCGCATGAGCGACGAGAGCCGGCTGCGCGAGGAGATCTGCCGCTACGGTCGCTCGCTGTTCGAGCGCGGCTTGACGCCGGGCTCGTCCGGCAACATCTCGCTGCGCCTGCCCGACGGCGGCTGGCTGGTCACGCCGACCAACGCGTCGCTCGGGTTCCTCGACCCGGCGCGGATCTCGCGGCTGGACGATGCGGGGCGGCTGGTCTCCGGCGACAAGCCCACCAAGGAGATCCCGCTGCACAGCGCACTCTACGAGAGCCGGAACGAGGCGAAGGCCATCGTCCACCTGCACTCGACCCACGCGGTGGCGGTCTCGATGCTGCCGGAGGTCGACCCCAGGCAGGTGCTGCCGCCGCTGACGCCCTACTACCTGATGCGGACCGGCGGCACGGCGCTCGTGCCCTACTATCGCCCGGGCGACCCGGCCGTGGCGGACGCGATCCGGGGCTTGGCGGGGAAGTACAGCTCGGTGCTGCTCGCGAATCACGGCCCGGTGGTGGCCGGCGACAGCCTGGAGGGCGCGGTCTTCGCCACCGAGGAGCTGGAAGAGACCGCCAAGCTCTACCTGCTCCTGCGCAACCTCAACCCGCGGCAGCTGAGCCCCGGGCAGGTGGCCGATCTGGTGAGCCATTTCGGCCTGACCCTGCCGGAGCCGGACGACCATGCCGGCCACGATCACGGGTGAGGGCGGTGGGTCCGCTCTCCCATCAGACCCGCTCATCCTGAGGTGCGAGCGCAGCGAGCCTCGAAGGAGCCCTCCTTCGAGGCCTCCGCGACGCTCCGGCACCTCAGGATGAGGGGGGGGATGGTAGGATGGGGCTGCGGTGGTCTGCGCCTCACCCCTCGATCTTCGCGAACTCCGCAACTTCCCGCGTCGCGGCGCGCAGCGCGTTGAGCAGGGCCAAGCGGTTCTCGCGGAGCTTCGGGTCTGGGGCGTTGACGGTCACGTCCTGGAAGAACGCGTCGACCGGCGCGCGCAGCGTCGAGAGCGCCTGCATCGCCCCGGCGAAATCCTCGCGGGCGATGGACGCCGAGGCGGTCTCCCGCGCCTTCGCCAGGGCCTCGGCCAGGGCGCGCTCGGCCGGCTCACCCGCGGCAGCGAGAGCGGCGTCCGGCGCGGAATCGTAGGCGCGGCCGTCCTTCTTCTCCTCGATCCGCAGGATGTTGGCCGCACGCTTGTAGCCCGCGAGCAGGTTCTTGCCGTCCTCGGTGTCGAGGAACTGGCCGAGCGCCTCGACGCGGCGCACGACCATCAGCAGGTCGTCCTGGCCGGGGAGGGCGAAGACGGCGTCGATCAGGTCGTGGCGGGCGCCCTGATCGCGGAGATAGACCTTCAGGCGGTCGGCGAGGAAGCCGAGGAGATCCCGCGCGTCGGCACCGGCCCGCCCGGCGAGGCCGCGATCCGCCGCGCCGACCTGCTCCAGCAGCCGCAGGCGCAGGCCGCGGTCAAGGATCAGCCGGATCACGCCCAGCGCCGCCCGGCGCAGGGCGAACGGATCCTTGCTGCCCGTGGGCTTCTCGTCGATCGCCCAGAAGCCCGCGAGCGTGTCGAGCTTGTCGGCGAGCGCCACCGCGATCGAGACCGGATCGCTCGGCACCCGGTCGGAGGGGCCGAGCGGCTTGTAATGCTCCTCGATGGCCGCGCAGACGCTGTCGTGCTCGCCCTGGAGCGCCGCGTATTTGCGGCCCATCAACCCCTGAAGCTCGGGGAACTCGCCGACCATCTCGGTGACGAGGTCGGCCTTGGCGAGGCGCGCGGCGCGCTCGGCGAGCGCCGGGTCGGCCCCCACCAGCGGCGCGAGGTCCTTCGCCAGGGCCGCGATTCGGGCGATGCGCTCGCCCTGCGTCCCGAGCTTCTCGTGGAAGACGATGGCGTCGAGCTTGGGCAGCCGGTCCTCCAGGCGGGTCGCCTTGTCGGTCTCCCAGAAGAACTTCGCGTCGGACAGGCGCGCCCGGACCACCCGCTCGTTGCCGGCGGTGATCGCTTGGCCACCGTCGGTGGCGACGAGGTTCGAGACCAGGATGAAGGCCGGAGCCAGGTCCTCCGAGCCGCCCTTGCGCAGCACGAAGCACTTCTGGTTCGCCCGGATCGTCGCCCGGATCGCCTCGGCGGGGATGTCGAGGAAGGACTCGTCGAACGAGCCCATCAGCACCACCGGCCACTCCACGAGGCCCGACACCTCCTCCAGCAGGCCCTCGTCCTCCACGAGGTCGAGGCCGCGGGCGAAGGCGAGGTCGCGGGCGTCGTGCAGGATCACGTCCTTGCGCCGGTCGGCGTCGAGGATGACCTTCGCGCGCTCCAGCGCCTGGATGTAGTCGTCGAACCGGCGCACCTCGATCGCCTCGGGGGCGAGGAAGCGGTGGCCGTAGGTCACGGTGCCGGCCGCAATCCCGGCGACCGAGACGGGGACCACCTCCGGCGTCTCCGTCTCGGGCCCGAAGGTCGCGACGATCGACTGCAGGGGGCGCACCCAGCGCAGCGAGCCCGGCTCGGCCGAGGCCGCGCCCCAGCGCATGGATTTCGGCCAGGGGAAGCTCTTGACGATCTCGGGCAGGAGTTCGGCGAGCACGTCGAGCGTCTCGCGGCCGGGCCGCTCGATCACCGCGAGGTAGAACTCGCCCTTCTTCGGGTCGGTGACGGTCGTGGCCTGGTCGAGGCTCGTCAGGCCCGCGCCCTTCAGGAAGCCCTGGACGGCCGCTTCGGGCGCGCCGACCCGCGGGCCGCGGCGCTCCTCGCGCACGGCCTCGCCCCGGGCGGGGAGGCCGGCAATGTGGAGCGCCAAGCGGCGCGGCGTCGAGAACGCCCGGGCGCCCTCGTACAGGAAGCCGCGCGCCACGAGGGCGTCGGTGACGAGCTTCTTCAGATCCTCCGCCGCGCGCCGCTGCATGCGGGCGGGGATCTCTTCCGAGCGGAGTTCGAGCAGGAGGTCGGGCATGGGGCGGCCATATCGCCGCGCCGCACCCCTGTCGAGGGTCGGCGCGCGGGGCTCAGCGCGACTCGCCCTTGAGGATGGTCGAGAGCTGCCACTTCCGGTCGCCGATCGCGTGGGCGTCGGAGACCTTCCAGCCGCCGTCCTCGCGCACGAGGTCGTACACGATGACGTTGGCGCCGTTGCCGCCCTTGCGCTCGACCGTGACCTTCGCCTGGTCCTTGCCCTCGGTGGCCTCCTTGAAGGTCAGGTTCTTCACCGTGTCGGGCTTCAGGGGCTCGCCGTTCAGGCGGTAGTCGAAATCGAGGTTGCCGGTGGCGCCGTTGGCCTGCTTCGCGTCGGCGTCGAACAGGCCCTGCAGGCGCTTCGAGTACACGGAGGAGTGATTCGGGTGCGGCTCGGCGTAGAGCTTCTTCACCGTGGCCTCAGGCCCGGGATCGGCCGCCAGCGCGGGGGCGAGGCCGAATCCGAGGAGGCTGAGGGCGAGGATCGTCTTCTTCATTGGGCATGTCCCGCGTCTGCGGACGCGCCGAGGCGCGCCGGTTGGCGGGGGTTGCAACGCGCGAGGGCTCAAGGGGCTCCGCGATGAGGGGCAGCTCCGTCATCGCGAGCACAGCGAAGCGACCCAGGGCGTCGGGACGTCTGGCAGCGAGGCGCGACCCTGGATTGCTTCGCTGCGCTCGCAAAGACGGCGGCGCATCCGGGCACTCCGGACTGCGTCGTCCGCAGCCGTCTGGTCGAGCGCCAGCGACGACCTCACGCCCCGCCGGCGGCGGTCCTCAACCACGCCGCGCCGCAGGCCTTGGCCAGTTCGCGCACGCGGAGGATGTAGCTCTGGCGCTCCGTCACCGAGATCACGCCGCGCGCGTCGAGCAGGTTGAACACGTGGCTCGCCTTGATGCACTGGTCGTAGGCCGGCTGCGCCATGCGGTGGCGTTCACCCTCCGCGTCCGGCGCGCCGGCCGCGAGGTAGGATCGGCAGGCGGCCTCCGCGTCGGTGAACTGGCGGAACAGCATCGCGGTGTCAGCCGCCTCGAAGTTGTGGCGGGAGTACTCCTGCTCGGCCTGCAGGAACACGTCCCCGTAGGTGATCCGGTCGGCGCCCTCGGCGCCGTTGAAGTCGAGGTCGTAGACGTTCTCGACGCCCTGGACGTACATGGCGAGCCGCTCCAGCCCGTAGGTCAGCTCGCCCGCCACCGGCGCGCACTCGAAGCCCGCGACCTGCTGGAAATAGGTGAACTGGCTGACCTCCATCCCGTCGCACCAGCACTCCCAGCCGAGGCCCCAGGCGCCCAGGGTCGGGCTCTCCCAGTCGTCCTCGACGAAGCGGATGTCGTGGAGCTTGAGGTCGACGCCGATGGCGGCGAGCGAGGCGAGGTAGAGCTCCTGCAGGTTCGGCGGGTTCGGCTTCAGGATCACCTGGAACTGGTAATAGTGCTGGAGCCGGTTCGGGTTCTCGCCGTAGCGGCCGTCCTTGGGCCGGCGCGAGGGCTGGACATAGGCTGCCTTCCAGGGCTTCGGGCCGAGTGCCCGCAGGGTCGTGGCCGGATGGAACGTACCGGCACCGACCTCCATGTCGTAGGGCTGGAGGATCACGCAGCCCTGCGCCGCCCAGAATTCCTGAAGCGTCAGGATCAGACCCTGGAAGGATTTTTTCTCGGACATCGGTCTCGGCGGCTCGGGATCGCGCGGCGGCTGGGGCCGCCGGCGGGCCGGTTTAGGTGCGGGCGGCCGGGGGTGCAAGGCGAAGGGTGTCGACCGAGGGGGCGGGGCGCGGGCAGCCCGGGTTGCCTACGCGGTGCCGATGATGGTCCGCTGGCTGCGCACCCACGGAGAGAATCATGGATCCTGACCTCGCGATCCGCCCGATCGGCCCCGGCGACCGGGACGCCTGGCTGCCGCTCTGGCGGGGCTACCAGTCCTTCTACAAGGTCGACCTGTCGGACGCGGTCACCGACACGACCTGGCAGCGCCTCAACGATCCGGCCGAACCGGTGGACGGCGCCCTGGCGTGGCGCGGTGCCGAGGCGGTCGGCCTCGTCCACCACATCCGCCACCGCTCGGCCTGGACGATCGGCGACTACTGCTACCTCCAGGACCTGTTCGTGGCGGACGGCACGCGCGGGCTCGGGATCGGCCGTCGGCTGATCGAGCACGTCTACGCGGCCGCGCAGGCCGCCGGCTGCTCGCGCGTCCACTGGCTGACGCACGAGACCAACGCGGACGCGATGCAGCTCTACGACCGGATCGCCGAGAAGTCGGGCTTCGTTCAGTACCGCAGGATCTTCTGAGCGCCGGCGCCCGACGTGCGCCGGGACACCCAAGCGTGGCGGTTTTTTGGCAATAAACCGGAACCGCCGAGCTGACGGCCAAGTTATCAGCGCAACAGGGGATCTCGGCACCTCAGCGCTGCCGAATACAGAACGTCGGACGACCCGTCATGTACAATGCTCGCATCCGCACCAGCTTCGGCCGCAAGAACATCGCCGTCTTCGCCGCGCTCGCCATCTCGTCGCTGGCCGCCACGCCCTTCGTGATGAGCGCCAGCCGTGCGCTCGCCACTTCCGAAGACCAGCCGGTGGCCGCCACCCTGCGGGTCGAGCCGGTAGAGGTCGCCCCCGTGGCGGCCGCGCCGAAGGCTGAGGGAAGCTGCCTGCGCAAGGTCCGGGTGGTCTACAGCGGCTACGGCCAGTCGGCGGACGGGTGCGCGGCCCACTGACGCCAGCGCCCCGACTCAGCCGTGGGCCGGTGCGGTCCCGGCCAGACGCTTGAGATGGAGTTCCTCCAAGTCGATCTCCGTCTCGAGCTGCCGCAGCACCGAGCTGTGGATCCGGTTCTGCCGGTGCAGGTCGATCAGGGCCGACCGGCCTGAGCGCACGGCGAGCAGGGCGGCGGCGAAGTGCTCGGTCTTCTCGGCCTCCAGCGCCGCCCGCTCGTCGCGGTCCCGCGAGGCCGCCCGCACCCGGCGACGGTACTCCTCCACGAGGCGCGGGTGCTTCAGCGCCCCGGTCTCGGCGAACACCAAGCCCTGTAGGGCGGCGAGCCCGGCCTCGTTCACGACGACGCGGGCCATCGGCGCGTCGAGGTGGCCCTCGGGGAGGTGCGCCGCGGGGTCGAGGCGGAGGCTTCGGATCAGCGGCCCCAGAGTCGTGCCCTGCACGAGCACGGTGAACAGGATCACCGCGAAGGCCGCGACCAGGATCGCGTCGCGGCCGGGGAAGTCCACCGGCAGCGCCAGGGCGGCCGCCAGGGTGACGACCCCGCGCATGCCGGCCCACCCGACGATCAGCGGAACGGCCGGGTTCGGGGCGGGCTCCTGCGCGCGGACCCGCGGCGACAGGAGCCGCCGCAGGTAGACGGCCGGGAACACCCAGAGCAGACGGGCGACGACGCAGGTCGCCGTGACGGCGAGCGCCAGCGGCAGCTCCGCCGCGAGCGCGCCCATCTGGCCGCCGGTCCGGGCGAGCACGCCGCGGAGCGCCAAGCCGATCAGCACGAAGACCAGGGCCTCCAGCACGAAGACCACGAACTCCCACACCGCCACGGAATGGCGGCGGGCATGCGCGTCGAAGGTCTCGTGCTCCCGGCCGCCCATCATCAGGCCGCAAGCGACCACGGCCAGAACGCCGGAGGCGTGGATCTCCTCGGCCGCGAGGTAGGCGACGTAGGCGGCGAGGAAGCTCAGCACCGTGATGGCGTTGGCGTCGTGCATCCGGCGTATCACCAGGGTCACCGCCACCCCGCACGCGATCCCGACCGCGACACCCGCCACCGCGAGCCACGCGAAGCTGCCGGCCGCCGCCCAGGCGCTGAAGGTGCCGGTGAGCGCCGCCGCCACCGCGAAGCGGTAGAGCACGAGGCCCGAGGCGTCGTTCACGAGGCTCTCGCCCTCCAGGACCGTGATCATCCGGCGGGGCAGGGCGACGCGCGCCAGCACCGCCTTGGCGGCGACCGCGTCCGGCGGCGAGACGATGGCGCCGAGGGCGAAGCAGGCGGGCCAGGGCAGGGACGGCACCACCGCGTGGGCGACGAGCCCGACCACGAGGGTCGTGAACAGGACCGCGCCGAGGGACAAGGACAGGATCGGGCCGAGGCTCGCGCGGAAGTCGCGCCAGACGGTGAAGTAGGCGGATTCGAGCAGGAGCGGCGGCAGGAACAGGACCATGATCAGGTCCGGATCGAGATCGAAGGCCGGCAGGCCCGGCACCACCGCCAGCGTCATGCCGCCGACGACGAGGGCGGCGGCCGGCGGGAAACCGAGGCGCCCGGCCGCCAGCGACAGCAGCAGGGCCGCGCCGAGGAGACCGAGGATCAGCTCGAACAGGGCGACGGATGTCATCGGTGGATCGGGCCCGGCGCCGGAGGCCCGGCAAGCTCGGCCGTTCTAGGACGTTTCCTTGTCGGATGAATACCGCGTCGGCCGAAGGTTCGCCGAGGGTCGCGGTGCGGGCCGCGCCCTAGAGTGCCCCTTCCCGCACGGCGCCCGGGTCGGCCAGCGCGTGCAGGATGCGCGCGGCGCTGTGGGCGAAGCGCAGCGTCACGGCCTTGCGGCGGGCGCCGCTCAGCGGGTGCTCCGGCGGCTCCCGCAGGATCCCGGCCCCGTAGGCGTCGGCGACGATCAGGCCGCACTCTTCCGGGATCAGCGACTCGGGCACGTCCTCCGGGATGGCGAAGAAGAACCGGTCGCAGAAGTCGCGGTAATCCGGCCATTTCCGGTCGGCGCGGAAATCGGCCACGCTCGACTTGATCTCCACGATGGTGAGCTTGCCGGCGCCGCAGAGCGCGATCACGTCGGCGCGGCGGCCGTTGACGAGAGAGAATTCCGGCAGGCTGACGCACCCCATCTCGGAGAACAGCCGGCGCACGCCGCGCTGGATGCGCAGGGCCGTGGGCGATTGCCGCCGGTCGGGCGGCAGCAGCGCCTCGACGGCCGGGGGCGCGGAATCGGGAAGGCCGAGGGAAGCGGACATCGAGCTCGGGGATGCGTCTGCGGGTGCGTCTGTACCGAATCGGGACATCCTGCCAAGTCGCGCCCGGTCCGTCACCTGCGGCGCGGCATCGCCCCACGCAACTCTTTAACGCGATTACCCGAGGCAGGCCCGGATCACGTCGAACCCGTCGGTGAGGGCGGCCGGGCCGGGCTGCAGGATCAGCGGCGACTTGATCTCGTGGATGCGCCCGTCGCGCACCGCCGGGATCGCCGCCCAGCCGGGCCGGGACCGGATGCGCTCGGCGTTGACCCGCTTGCCGCACCACGAGGCGAGGATCACGTCGGGCGCGGCCGCGATCACCTGCTCGGCGGTGACGATCCGGTCCTTCGCGGCCGGCTGGCGGCTCAGCTCTGGGAAGACGTCCCGGCCGCCCGCGAGGCCGATCAGGTCCGAGACCCAGCCGATGCCGGAGATCATCGGCGCGTCCCACTCCTCGAAGTAGACGCGCGGGGGCGGCCGCTCCCGCACCTCCGCGGCGGCCGCGGCCAGCCGCGCCTCGAGGCCCGCCGCCAGGGTCTCGGCCCGCTCCGGCAGGCCCACGAGGGCGCCGAGCGTGCGCACCATCGCGAGGCAGCCCGCCACGTCGCGCTGGTTGAACAGGTGGACCGCCACGCCCGCGCGGGCGAGGTCGGCGACGATGCCGGCCTGGAGGTCCGAGAAGGCCAGGACGAGGTCCGGCGCCAGCGCCAGGATCTTCGGAATGTCCGCACTGGTGAAGGCGGAGACGCGCGGCTTCTCCCGGCGGACCCGGGGCGGGCGCACCGCGTAGCCCGAGACGCCGACGATCCTGTCCTCCGCGCCCAGGAGGTACAGGGTCTCGACCGTCTCCTCGGTGAGGCAGACGATCCGCTCGGGCGGGAAGCGGCGCATCAGCGGTCGGGCCGGATCATCGGTCGAGCCGCATCACCGGTCGAGCCACGTGAGCAGCCCGGCCCCGGGGGCCAGAAGGACGAAGGCCCAGACCAGCGCGGAGGCGACGTTGGCCAGCTGGAACGGCAGCCGCGCCAGGCCGAGGATCCCGGCAAAGAGCGGGACCAGAGCGCGGGCCGGCCCGAAGAAGCGCCCCAGGGCCACCGCGGCGATGCCCCACCGGCCGATGAAGGCCTCGGCCTTGGCCATGAGCTCGGGATAGCGCCGCAGCGGCCACTTGGTCTTCGCCCCCGGCCCGAGCCAGCGCCCGGCCTCGTAGGAGATCCAGTCGCCGAGGGCGGCCCCGAGCGCCGCGGCGATCACCACCGGCCAGAACGGGATGTCGGCGCCGCCGACGAGGGCCCCGATGCCGACCAGGATCACGGTCGCCGGGACGAACAGCGACAGGATCGCGATCGATTCGCAGAAGGCGAGGCCGCCCGCGATGACCGGCGTCCAGGCCTTGTGCGCCTCCACGAAGGCGAGGGTCGAGGTGCGCAGGGCTTCGATGTCCATGGGGCTCCGAACGGGGCTGTAGGGATAGGGGGCGGGTTGGTCCCATCTGAGGCGCGCGGGGGAGGGCGGCAAGGGACAGGGGTGCGGCCGGCGCGGGAACCGGCTAACCGTAGCGGGACAACGAGCGAGTCCCGCGTTGAACGTCCTGTCGATCCAGTCCCACGTCGCCTACGGCCATGTCGGCAACGCCTCCGCGGTGTTCCCGATGCAGCGGCTCGGGGTCGAGGTCTGGCCGGTCCACACGGTGCAGTTCTCCAATCACACCGGCTACGGCGCGTGGCGCGGCCCTGTCTTCGACGCGGCGATGATCCGCGAGGTGGTGCGCGGCATCGGCGAGCGCGGGGTCCTGGGCGGCTGCGACGCGGTCCTGTCGGGCTACATGGGCTCGGCCGAGATCGGCGGAGCGATCCTGGAGGCAGTGGACGCCGTGCGCGCGGCGAACCCGCGGGCGCTCTACTGCTGCGACCCGGTGATCGGCGACGTCGAGGAGGGCGTCTACGTTCGGCCCGGCATCGAGGCGTTCCTGCGCGAGCGCGCGGTCCCGGCCGCCGACATCCTCACCCCCAACCAGTTCGAGCTCGGCCTGCTCACCGGCATGCCGAGCGGCACCCTGGCGGAGGCCGGGGCCGCGATCGCGGCGCTCCAGACGCGCGGGCCGCGGGTGGTCCTGGTCACCTCGGCGCTCTGCGCCGACACGCCCGCCGACAGCATCGACCTGCTCGCGGGCGCGGAGGGGCGGGTGTTCCGGGTCCGGACGCCGCGGCTCGCCATCGCGGTGAACGGGGCCGGCGACTGCATCGCGGCGCTGTTCCTGGTGCATTACGCCCGGACCGGCTCGGCCGAGGCGGCGCTGGGCGCGGCGGCGGCCTCGATCTACGGGCTGCTCAAGCGCACCGCCGAGGCGGGGTCGCGGGAGATCCTGACGGTCGCCGCGCAGGAGGAGTACGTGAACCCGAGCGCGCGGTTTCCGGTCGAGGCGGTCTGAGGCCCCCCGGCGAATCGCTCCGCCCAAGTCCGCAGAGAGCAAAGGATCGACACGATGGCGCGCCGCTTCGTCACCCTCGACGTGTTCACCGAGCGGAGGCTCGCCGGCAATCCCCTCGCCGTGGTGCTCGACGCGGAGGGGCTCGACACCGCAGCCATGCAGGCCATCGCGCGGGAGTTCAACCTGTCGGAGACGGTCTTCGTCCTTCCGCCCGCGGAGGCCCGGCACCGGGCGGCGCTGCGCATCTTCACCCCCGCCCGGGAGCTTCCCTTCGCCGGCCACCCGACGCTGGGCACCGCCGTGCTCCTGGCGCTGCAGGACCCGACACGGGGCGATGCCCGGGCCTTCGGCCTGGAGGAGGGGATCGGCATCGTCCCCTGCGTGGTCGAGACCCTGGCGGACGGGACCGGCGGCCGGGCCCGGTTCCGCCTCCCGGTCCTGCCGGACTACCTCGGTCCCGGCCCCGATCCCGCCGCGCTGGCGCGGCTCCTGGGCCTCGAACCCGGCGACATCGGCACCGGCCGGCACGCCCCGAGCCGCCACGGCGTGGGGCCGACCTTCACCTGCGTGCCGGTGGCGTCGGTCGCCGCCCTCGACGCCGCCCGGACGGCCCAGGCGCCCGATCCGGCCGACGGGCTCTACCTCTACGCCCCGGATCCCGAGGGCACCGGTCAGCGCTGGCGCGTCCGCATGTTCGCGCCGAATGTCGGCGTGCCGGAGGATCCCGCCACCGGCTCGGCGGCCTCCGCCTTCGCGGGGGTGCTGATGCAGTTCGAGGCGCTGGGCGACGGCACCCACGACGTGGCGATCCGCCAGGGCGAGGCGATGGGGCGGCCGAGCGACATCGCGCTCCAGCTCACGATCGCGGCCGGCGCCCTGCAGGGCGTCGAGATCGGCGGCGCCGCCGTGATCCTGTCGGACGGCAGCCTGCATGTCTGAAGGCTCCTCCGACGGCGTCTCCGACGGCTTCCGGATCACCCGCGTCGCGGAGGTGGCGGCGCGGTTCGTAGACCACGACTGGGCCTTCCCGCGCGTGCACGAAGCCGCCATCGCGGCCCACTGGCAGACCCGGCTGCGCCGCAGCCCCGGCATGTTCGACGGGACCGTCCTGCTGTGCTGCGACCACGCGGTCGCCGACGGGGTCGCCCGGCTCGACCTGTTCGCGACGCGCTACGCGACCTTCACCTACTACCGGGACAGGCCCCACCCCGATGCGCGCATCGCCAACGCCTTCGCGGCGATCGTGCCCTGGACGGCGGACGGCGCCGTCCTGCTCGGTGAGATGGGCGCCCACACGGCCAATGCCGGCCAGCTCTACTTCCCCTGCGGCACACCGGATCCGGACGACGTGCGCGGGGCGCAGGTCGATCTCACTGGCAGCGCCGCCCGGGAACTCGCCGAGGAGACCGGCCTCGCGCTGCCGGACGAGGCCGAGACGGACTGGGTGCTGCTGGAGGGGGAGGGCCAGCTCGCCTTCCTGCGGCCGGTGCGCTTCCCCGAGCCGGCCGCGCGGCTCGTGGCGCGGATCGCCGACCATCTCGGCGCCGAGGCCGAGCCGGAACTCGCCCGGATGCACGTGGTGCGGGGCCGCGACGACATCGACGCCGCGCGGATGCCGGGCTTCGTGCGGGCCTACCTGGCGGACGCGTTCCCGCCCGCCCGCTGACCGCCGCGGCGCGCGGGGAAAGACATTCGTCTCCCCGCGGAGGTCGATCGGATGTCATCTCGCGCATCGACCGCGGGAAATACAGATTTTCGTTTCATTGACCGCCCTGACGGCAAGCATAAACTTGGCTTTCCACAGAACAGAACCGCACAACGCGGGCAGCGGATCGCGGCAGGCCTCATGCTCATCGGATCTCACGCGCGTCCCGGCAGCCGCCGGCTCGCCGGAGCGCTGCTCGCCGCCGCACTGACGCTAGCCATGACGACGCTGGCCGCGGTGACCGCCAGCGCGGAGGAGGTCGTCTTGCGGGTCGGCGATCAGAAGGGCGGGAACCGGTCGCTCCTCGAGATCGCCGGCGACGCGAAGGATCTGCCCTACCGGATCGCGTGGTCGGAATTCCCCGCCGCCGCGCCGATCCTGGAGGCGCTCAACGCCGGCGCCCTCGATGTCGGCTACACCGGCGACCTCTCCTTCCTCACCGGCGTCGCGGCCGGGGCGCCGATCAAGGCGATCGGCGGCACCAAGTCGGATCCGCGGACGCAGGCGATCCTGGTCCGCGCGGATTCGCCGATCCGCTCGGCCGCCGACCTGAAGGGAAAGCGGCTCGCCGGCACTCGCGGCGGCTGGGGCCAGTTCCTGATCAGCGCGACGCTGGAGAAGGCCGGGATCGCGCCGTCCGAGGCCACGTTCGCGCCACTTAACCCGGTCGACGCCAAAGTCGCGCTGATGGCCGGCTCGGTGGATGCCTGGGCGGTCTGGGAGCCCTACGTCGCGTTCGCGACGCTCAAGGACAAGGCCCGGCCGATCGCGGACGGCGCCGGCCTCACGCCGACCATCACCTTCATCGTCGCCTCGGACAGCGCCATCGCCACCAAGCGGGCGGCCCTGCAGGATTTCCTGAGCCGCCTGAACCGGGCGCGGCTCTGGTCGCTGGACCACCTCGACGCCTACGCCCGGAACACGGCCGCGCTGACCAAGATGCCGGAGGACGTCCTGCGCGCGGCCTACACGGCGCAGCGGACGCGCCCGATAGCGCTCGACGAGGCCGTCGTCAAGGAGGTCCAGGACGCCTCGGACCGGGCGACACGGTACGGCATCCTGTCGAAGACGCTCGACGTCGGCCGGGCTGTGGACCGGAGCTTCACGGAAGCGGCTCTGAACTGAGGGAGGCGCGGTCGTCACGCCCCGCGATTTTTGCGGCACTGCGGGAGCTTCGCTGTTTCCGGCACGTTCACCAGGGGCTCCCCGCAGCGGCACGTGGCCGGGCGGGTCGCGTTCCGGAGTGTCCATGCCCGATTCCCGTCGTCCCGCATCGCAGGCCCGCGCGACCCGCTCGCGCATCCAGGAAGGCCAACCCTATCCCCTCGGCGCCACCTGGGACGGGCTCGGGGTCAATTTCGCGCTGTTCTCGGCCCACGCCACCAAGGTCGAGCTCTGCCTGTTCGACGACCAGGGCGAGCAGGAGATCGAGCGCATCGAGCTGCCCGAGTACACGGACGAGATCTGGCACGGCTACCTGCCCGACGCGCGCCCCGGCACGATCTACGGCTACCGCGTCCACGGCCCCTACGAGCCGAAGGCCGGCCACCGGTTCAACCCCAACAAGTTGCTGATCGACCCCTACGCCAAGGGGCTCGTCGGCTCGATCACCTGGAACCCGGCCCTGTTCGGCTACCAGATGGAGACGGGCGACGACCTGACCTTCGACGAGCGCGACAGCGCCCCCTACACGCGCCGCTCCCGCGTCATCGACCCGGCCTTCACCTGGGGGCGGCACCGCAAGCCGCTGATCCCCTGGGAGAAGACCATCGTGTACGAGGCCCACGTCAAGGGCATGACCAAGCTCGACCCGCGGGTGCCGGAGAAGCTGCGCGGCACCTATGCCGGCCTCGGCACAAGGGACGTGCTCGACTACATCAAGAGCCTCGGTGTCACCTCGGTTGAGCTGCTGCCGGTCCACGCCTTCGTGCAGGACGACTACCTGCAGCAGAAGGACCTGGTGAATTACTGGGGCTACAACACGATCTCGTTCTTTACCCCCGCACGGCGCTACGCCGCGGTGCCGGATTTCGCCTTCTCCGAGTTCAAGGAGATGGTCTCGCGCTTCCACGGCGCCGGCCTCGAGGTGATCCTCGACGTGGTCTACAATCACACCGCCGAGGGCAACGAGAAGGGTCCGACCCTGTCGTTCAAGGGCGTCGACAACGCCTCCTACTACCGGCTGCTGCCGAACGATCCGCGCTACTACATCAACGACACCGGCACCGGGAACACCTTCAACCTGTCGCATCCGCGGGTGCTGCAGCTCGTCACCGACTCCCTGCGCTACTGGGCGCAGGAAATGCAGGTGGACGGGTTCCGCTTCGACCTCGCCACGATCCTGGGCCGCGAGCCCTACGGTTTCGACGAGGGCGGCGGCTTCCTCGACACCTGCCGGCAGGACCCGGTGCTCAACAACGTCAAGCTGATCGCCGAGCCGTGGGATTGCGGACCGGGCGGCTATCAAGTCGGCGGCTTCCCGCCCGGCTGGGCCGAGTGGAACGACAGGTTCCGCGACGACGTCCGCGCCTATTGGAAGGGCGACGGCGGGCTGCTGCCGGATCTGGCGGCGCGCGTCTCGGGCTCGGCCGACAAGTTCAACAAGCGCGGGCGCAAGCCTTGGGCCTCGGTGAACTTCCTCACCGCCCACGACGGCTTCACCCTGCATGACACGGTCTCGTACAACGACAAGCACAACGAGGCGAACGGCGAGGGCAACCGCGACGGCCACTCGCACAACCTCTCGTACAATTACGGGGTGGAGGGCCCGACGGACGATCCGGAGATCCGTGCGGTGCGCCTGCGCCAGATGCGCAACATGCTGGCGACCCTGTTCCTGTCCCGCGGCACGCCGATGCTGCTCGCCGGCGACGAGTTCGCCCGGACCCAGAAGGGCAACAACAACGCCTACTGCCAGGACAACGAGGTCTCCTGGCTCGACTGGGGGGCGATCGGCGACGAGGAGCGGGATCTCGCCGAGTTCACCCAGCGTCTGATCATCCTGCGCAACGCCCTGCCGATCCTGAGCCGCGGGCGGTTCCTCACCGGCCAGTACGACGAGGAGTTCGGCGTCAAGGACGTGACGTGGCTGCGGCCGGACGGGAGCGAGATGGCGGGCGAGAACTGGTCGGACGGCGAGGCCCGGGCCTTCGCGGTCCAGCTCGACGGGCGCGCCCAGGCCACCGGCCTGCATCGCCGCGGCGGCGACGCGACGCTGCTGATCATGTTCAACGCCTACCACGACCTCGTGACGTTCACGCTGCCGAAATCGGTCGGCGGCGTGGCCTGGACGCGGCTCCTCGACACCAATCTGCCCGACAGCCAGGACGTGGAGAGCTTCAAGTTCGGCTCCGGCTACGACGTGACCGGGCGCTCCCTCCTTATGTTCGTGCTGAAGCCTGAGGACAGCCCCGGGGTCGAGGACAACGCCATGGAGCGCTCCTACCAGCACGTGATGCAGGCCTTCGAGCGGGCGAACGTGGAGCATGTCCGCTTCCACCTCGACGACGCCGAGGCGTGAGGCGAGGGGTGAGGGACGCGGCCGGGCGGTTTTCGCATCGCCCGGCCGTCAGCGCCTTGCGCCGGACGGCACACCCGGCTAACAGCACGGCACCGCGCGGCCCTGGCCGCGCCCAGCGCGCCGCGTGCGCGCCCGGGTGCTCGGTTCGCGGACGGAGGGGTGGCCGAGTGGTTGAAGGCGCACGCCTGGAAAGTGTGTATACCGGAAACGGTATCGCGGGTTCGAATCCCGCTCCCTCCGCCAATTTGCTTTGATTTTATTGAAGAATTTTCTGGCTTGGGGATCCTACCCCACCAGCTGCCCCACCAATGGGCACGCTCCCGGCGTCGGTACCTCCAACCTGAACGGTGCACTCCCAGCAGGTGATGCGGATTTTGGTCTGATTCGCTCGTCGGGTTGGCTTGAAGAGTCGGCGGACCGTTCAAAGGATCTCTCCCGACATGCCAGGGCCCATCGGACGGCGAGCCCCTTAGCTTAAGGTGGGAGGCTTACCAGCGGTGGGGCAGCGGCTCTCCAACTGGTCCGCAGCATGACGCAGCGGCCAAGCTCAAGGCCTCGACGGTCAGCGAAACCGTTTGACGCTCCGTCAACGCACTTTCGCCCGCTTTTTTGCTGAGAGGAGTGCCGAGCGATCGAGGCTAGGTACCATGGAACTTCCAATCGCGGCTCGGTACGAGAAAACCCCAGCCGAGTCGTATCTGCACGTCCTGCACGCGCTGATCCTTCGAGACATGCGAACCCGATTTGGGGCGTCTTTGTGGGGTTATGGCGTCGTCGTGCTCTGGCCATGCGTTCACGTCTTCATGCTGATCGCAATTTATACGTTTCAGAAACTCGCCGCACCGTTGGGCGACAACAGAGCTTTATTCTTCGCGACAGGTGCAGTTCCAGTTCTAGTTTTTCAGTACATCTCGCGCGAAGTTATGAAGTCAGTGATCATGAACCGACCACTAACCTATTATCCACAAGTAAAATTATTCGATGTCGTTTTGTCTCGCATCCTTGTCGAGATCGTAACAGGTTTTCTAGCGCTCTTAGTAGTCGTCTCGGTGCTAGTCGCGATTGGCAGCAATCCTATCCCAGCAGATCCATTCACTGCCATGTGCGGATATGTAGCCGCCATCCTACTCGGCATTGGCATCGGAACCATCAATGTCGCTATTATTGGCTTCTTCCCAGGATGGATGATTGGCTACGCTCTGTTTAGTATTATTCTTTATGTCTCTAGTGGCGTGATGTTTCTACCAAGCTACATGCCCGACAAGATTTACTATTGGATGAAATACAATCCCGCGCTCCAGTGCGCTGAATGGGTCAGGTCGGCTTATTATCCGTATGCAGGCATCCAAGTTGATGGACTTTACGTTGTGATGTTTGCCTTAACCTCAGCCACCATCGGATTGTTGCTTATCAAGCACGTCGTTAGCAAGATGAACGCCTAGAGGCGGGAAACGGGTGGAAACAGCATGCCGGACGGCCGATGGCGCCAAACGTCTCGGCAGCCGGCATGTCAGCGGTACACGGTGCAGTATCGACGCCGCTCTACTCCACTCGCTCGCCCAGCCTCATGAGCGAACCCCAAAGCCCGATTTACAAATGTGCTGCGGCGCTCCGAGCCTATGGCTGCAAGGTCGAACCCTGGAGCAAAAGCTATCCCCTCCGGTTGGTTGACGGCGAGTCTCTGTCGGACGCTGAGCTGATGGAGCTGGCTCTACGCCTCGCTCTGGTGAACTCGACGACGACTAGGTTGCAATAGGCCACCCCGTGGCCAAAGAACCCCCGATCATCTCCGAACCGCACAATGCCGCCGAGGATCAGCGACCAGGAGATCGACGCCGCGGTTGATGCGGTGCTCGCGGATCTAGCGACCGATGACTACCCACTCGCGAAGGGCTGGACCCTTGACCTCGTCGAGACGGTCCGCACCAACACCCGGGCCGCCGAGGCGCCGACCACGACAAGACAGCCTCGAAGCGCAACATGGCGCGGATCGAAATCCTGCTGGTGCATCCGTTGAAAGGGTGAGAAAGCGGAAACCTAGGCGGCCTCCGTCTTTTGGACGGTGCAACTCTGCACTTTGCTCTCGGAGAAGTTGATGAAGTACCTGGAGGCAATTGCGGCTTTAATTTCAAAATGGCCATCAAGAAACAAATCTAATGTTGCTTCGGCCTCAAACGTAGAAGGCGAGTATTTTTCGCTACTCCGTCGAGTAAGAACTATCTATGCCGCAGAAGGAATAGAGATTACGCAAGGTGTTAATTCTTACCTTTGCAACAATGTAAGGAGTGCGCAGTTTGTACAATATCACAGGGACGGCAGTCTCCTGACGCCACATTCAGGCATTGGATACGACGAATTACTATTAATTGGACAGATATGCCGCAACATTTCAGCTAAAAATGTATTCATTATCGGCAACGGACTTGGTTGGAGCACCATAGGTTTAAGTTTGATGCTCGGGCAGGCAAATATAATTGCCATCGAGCCTGAGGCCGGCATCGATCTTACCAATTCCATTGCAATGCGCCACAATCTGAATTGCAAAGTCGTGAAGGGCTACTCGCCTCAAGACAATGATAGGGTTGTTGCATCGGAATTTACCGAAGTTCCGGATCTTGTGCTTATCGACGGCATGCATGATAAAGAAAGCGTCATTAAAGATTTTTCCAGCGTCTTTTCGCTCTGCGGTCCTAACACGACGTATATTTTCCATGATGTGCTTACGTTCGACCTGTCTGGGGCGTTAAAAGAAGCATACGTTCAGACGGGCAGCCCGAATATGAAGCTTTGGCTGGCAACAGCAACATCTTCTGGATTGGGAGTAATAGGTCCCGCTGCTCGGAACGATGAGCTTGACACCCTTATCTCATTGTTCTCGATGTCGGAGAGCGCCGTTGACACCATGCGAAGGATCGGACGCGAACGCGCTCACCCCCCGGTCGATTATCTGCGATACATTAATACCAATTAGGAGTTTGCTGCGGTAGCTACCAATCGATGCGTGCCTCAGCAGTCGGGGCACTGCGGGCCGCCGGAGTCACGGTGGCCCCGGTCAATGACGATCTCAACCGCTAGCACACCGGCGACCTGGCCTTCCCGAATGCCGAGCTGTGGCGCCTGGCAACGAGCCGCGGGCTGGCCGAGGACGGCGTCTCGCGATAGGCCGGCGCCGCCATGCCTTCCGAACCAAAAGCCCCGATGCGCGGCCGTCACCTTGAGGCTCTGCGCGCCGTCGCCGAGAACCTTGGCGGCCTGCGGCATGAGGCCTACCCGACCGTCATGCCGATCCTGGAAGAGCTCGGCTACGTCGAGCAGCGCGCCACTCGCGGCCGCACTGGCCGGCGAGCATGGCACCTGACCCCTGGTGAACGCGAGTTGCTGATCACGCTCGGGATCCGCAAGAGCGCTGAGCCGTGACCTTCACGTGGCGCCGCACGTTCCCGGACACGCACCACGACTTCGTGGCCGAGGAAGCCGGCCAGCACGTCGGCCGCATCAAGCGGACCGACGGCGGCCCACAGAATGGCACATGGACGTGGAGCTGCACCGGCTGCCAGCGCGGGCACGAGGCCGAAGGCGTGCGCCCGCTGAAGGGAATGGCTGACACCCGGGACGAGGCGATCGAAGCGTTGGCCGCCGCATGCGCCCGAGCGAAAGCTTGGAGCGCGCGGACAGGGCTGCCGCTGGTGCAGGGCGGCACGTGACCGACGAGCAGAAGGGCTACGTGCAGGCGCTGTCCGACCTGCGGTCCTGGCACCGATGGCAGATTGGGCAGGCGATCGGCGACGTGCGGGCCATGCAAACCCACGAGGATGCCATCGCCTACCTCAACCTGCTGATCGCCATGAAGCAGCAGCACGCGGCCGAGGATCAAGCCGAGCGGCGTCGCGGCGGGCTTGAGCCCAGGGCCTAAAGTAGGCCACCTGACGTCGGCGCGGTCAGCGTGTTGCCAGCCCGCGTCACAAGCTGCGAGAAGGCGAGCGCGGCGGCGGATGCCTGTGCCTCGGACGGGCAGGTCCGATCCGATTCCATCACCGTCATATGCTCCGCGTCAAGCAGCACCCAGGTCCAGAGATGGCGGCCGGTGGATCGGATCTCGAAGTGCATGGTTGACCCGGTAACTGCCTGTGCTCAGCCGAGGGTATCGAGACTGGTAAATTCAGCAAATGGTAAAAACAGAACAGCCCAACTTCTATCTTGAGCTGATCGGTCAATCAACGACGGCCAATGCATCCGGTGCTATATACTTCGCAACAGAGCGCACATTTTCGCAATTCTGTCTGGGTCTCCTGCATAATGGCGAACGACCGGATCTCGCGCCTCCATATGCAATTCGACGTGATTGAACCTATTCGGCAACACGGTGAGTAGGTCTCGGTAAGGACGCCCCTTCATCAGCTGGATAAAGGCATTTTGATCCTGCCACGCATTTTCGCTGTTACGAGGCGTGCGATTCCATTCTCTGACGAAATCGAGAACTTCCGGCGAGTTGACGGCCCAGACAACACCAGTATTGAGGTGCCGCTGGATCGTGGGCGAGTCGAAACATTCACAAACCCCTATCCCGTATCCAATCAAATCGAAAAGATTCACCTTAGTGTCCACAATAACGGCATCGCTATCGAGCCATATAACCTTGTCGAATCCTAAGACGAGGGCATCTTCTATGAGCCTAATCTTCCTCCAGTGAAATGTCCTTTCGTCGCTTGTATCCGCATGGTCGCACAAATATTCAGCGCCTATTTGTTCACAATAAGCTCTGTGACGCTCTTTTGTAAGGTTAAGCATCTCTTGGTGTGCACCGCCAGCTGCATACTGCACTAACGCGAACTTTGGCTTTTGCTCGACGCTCGCGCGGAATCTATTCTTGAGCAACTTTGTGAGCATGGTTGATCACGTTAAATTGACCGGCAGATCATCGAATGACACATGCTCGCCCAGGCTGCAATCTGAGCTGTGGTACGCGGCTACACGAGCCCGGAAGACAAGCGACAAGAGGGCCGCCGAAATAGGAGGCAGCCGTGTGCCAGGGCCGCCGGCGTCTCTCCGGGTTTCACGAACCCTGGGTCTGAATCATTGGTGTAGGGAGCCAGCTTCGTTGGCCAATGCGGCATGCCCCGGCAAGACCTGCAAGGCCACGCACGATTGCGATGAGGCTGGGGTGGCTCGCGCGGCCAGATCAAATCTGATCCTCTTGGGCGCCAGTGTGGAGGCCGAGTTCATGGGGATGTAGGCGAGCTCCACCAGGACGGAGAGGATGGGCGGGCGCATCACAGCAGACCCACGCCCAAGTGCTGACGGCCACCGTGATGGTCCGCTGAATTCCCGCATTCACTTGCACCAAGCCGGACACCGCCATCGGCATCAGGGCTGCATTCGGGTAGGCCTATGCCCTCTACCGCGCGGCATGAATCGCCGAAGTCGCGAGCTAGAGCCGGTCCCGGGCGGCTTGCGACAGGTTAGCGGGTGGCGCGTTGCCGGGTGAAGGAGCATGCCCATGCCTTCACCTCTGTCGGTCGACTTACGCGAGCGTGTCGTGGCTGCCGTGGCGGCAGGGGCCTCGTGATCCACCCCCGCGAGAGTGGTCCGCCCTTTGGTATGGCTTTCGAGCCTGGAGGACGGATCGATGTCGAGGAAGCGACCCAAGCCTGAGGAGATCGTCGCGAAGTTGCGGCAGGCGGACGTGCTGGTCGGCCAAGGCCAGAGCGTGGCGGAGGCGATCCGCGCGATCGGCGTGAGCGAGGTGACGTACTACCGCTGGCGGCGTGAGTACGGCGGCCTGAAGTCGGATCAGGTCCGGCGGATGAAGGATCTGGAGACCGAGAACCAGCGGCTCCGGAAGGCGATCGCGGATCTTACGCTCGACAAGCTGATCCTGCAGGAGGCCGCCCGGGGAAACTGACCAGCCCCGCGCGCCGACGCACCTGTATCGAGCATGTTCGGACCGTGCTGAAGGTCTCCGAGCGCCGCGCGTGTCGTGCGCTCGGCCAGCATCGCTCGACACAGCGCAAGCTGCCGCGGGGCAGAGATGACGAGGCCGCGCTCGTGGCCGAGTTGATCGAACTTGCCCGCACCTACGGGCGCTACGGCTACCGGAAGGTCGCTGCCCTGCTGCGGGCGGCTGGCTGGTGGGTCAACGACAAGCGGGTCGAGCGCCTCTGGCGGCAGGAGGGGCTGAAGGTCCCGGCCAAGCAGCCCAAGCGCGCACGGCTGTGGGACGGGGATGGTTCCTGTATGCGGCTGCGCCCGGAGCACCGCAATCACGTCTGGTCCTACGACTTCGTCGAGGCGCGCACCCACGACGGGCGCAAGTTCCGGATGCTCAACGTCCTCGACGAATTCAGCCGCGAGTGCCTGGCCATCCGGGTGGATCGCAAGCTCAAGGCGGCCGACGTGATCAATGTTCTGTCCGACCTATTCATCCTGCGCGGCGTGCCGGCTCACATTCGTTCAGACAACGGCCCGGAGTTCATCGCCAAGTCGGTGCAGTCCTGGGTCACTTCGGTGGGCGCAAAGACCGCCTACATTACCCCCGGCTCACCGTGGGAGAACGGGTATGTCGAGAGCTTCAATGCACAGATACGCAATGAACTTCTGAATGGCGAGATTTTCTACACGCTCAAGGAGGCGCAGATCATGATCGAGGGCTGGCGACGGCACTACAATACGGTTCGACCGCATGGCGCATTGGGCTATCGGCCGCCAGCGCCAGAGGCGTTCGTGCCAGCTATAGCCGCTAGGCCGGCTGCACCAGCCAAGCTCGCTGTGGTCCAGCGACCAACCCTGCACTAACTTTGACCTTGGACCACCTCGTGGGGGCCGATCACTCGTGCCACCGAGCCGCAGCTCGCTTTGGGGTCAGCGTGTCCAGCGCCAGCCGCTGGTCGCAGCGCTCGCACCAAGAGGGCCATGTCGCGCCCAAGCCGATGGGCGGCGATCACACCTCGAAGCGCATCGAGGCGCATGCCGGGCTGATCCTGAGGATCTCCAAGCAGGAGCCGCGTCTCTTCCTTCGCGAGCTGCGCGACCGGCTGGCTGAGCAGGGCGTCCAGACTAGGTGTTTGATCCCGCGATGTGGTGGTACAGTTGACCACCATGCGGCGAGGGATGCGCTATGGGCCAAATTCTCCACGGCAGCGCCCGCACGACGGAGGCGATCCGTCGCGCAATACAGCTACGTCAAGAGAGTGTGAGAGCGGCGGCCAAGCGCTACGGCGTCAGCCCGACGACGATCCAGAAATGGCGCGGACGGCAGTCGACGGCCGATGCTGCCATGGGGCCGAAAGAAGCTCGGTCGACGGTCCTGACACTGGAGGACGAGGCGACCATCGTCGCCTTCCGCCGGCATACCCTGTTGCCGCTGGAC
>NZ_FOZY01000065.1:0-9859 GCF_900116245.1 Methylobacterium sp. yr668
GTCGGCGAGCTCTACATCGGCGGCCTCGGCCTCGCCCGGGGCTACCGCGGCCAGCCCGGCCTGACCGCCGCGCGGTTCGTGCCCGACCCGGAGGCCGGGCGCGGCGGCGCGCCGGCCGGGGCGCGGCTGTACCGCACCGGCGACCGGGCGGCGTGGCGGGCGGACGGGCAGCTCGACTACCGCGGGCGGGCGGACGATCAGGTCAAGATCCGCGGCCAGCGCGTGGAGCCGGGCGAGGCGGCCGCCGCGCTGCGGGCGCTGCCGGGTGTCGCCGAGGCGGCGGTGGTCGCCCGTCCCGGTCCGGACGGGGGGCTGCGGCTGGTGGGCTACGCGGTGCCGGCGGCCGGCGGCGCGCTCGACGAGCCCGCGCTGCAGCGCGCCCTGGCCGACACACTGCCCGACGCGCTGCGCCCCGCCCGCATCCTCGCCCTGCCCGCCCTGCCGGTCTCCGCCAACGGAAAGCTCGACCCAGGTCGCCTCCCCGAACCCGACTGGGCGGCCACGGGCCGGCGCGGGCCGCGCACCGCGCGCGAGGCGGCCGTGGCGCAGGCCTTCGCGCAGGTGCTCGGCCTCGACGCGGTCGGGATCGACGACGGCTTCTTCGACCTCGGCGGCCACTCGCTGCTCGCCACCCGCCTCGTCAGCCGGCTGCGCGCGGCGCTCGGCGTCGAGCTGCCGCTGCGCGCCGTGTTCGAGGCCCCGACGGTCGCGGCGCTGAGCGGGTGGATCGCCGCGGGTGGCGACGCGGGTGAGGACGCGGGCGAAGAGGCGGCCGGACACGTCGGCCCCGCGCGCACGCCCCTCGTCGCGCGCCCGCGGCCGGATGTCGTCCCGCTCTCCGCGGCCCAGACCCGGATGTGGCTGCTGTCGCGGATCGACGGTGCGCATCCCTACACCATCCCGATCGCGCTCCGCCTCACGGGCCCGCTCGACGCCGACGCGCTGCGCGCGGCCCTCGCCGACGTGGTGGCGCGCCACGAGAGCCTGCGGACCCGCATCGTCGCGATCGACGGGGCGCCGGCGCAGCAGGTCCTGCCGCCCGACGCGGCGCGGCCCGGCCTCGACCTGTGCGCGGCGGACCCGGAATCGTGGCCGGACGCGCTGTCCGCGGCGGCGCGGGCGCCCTTCGACCTGGCCGTCGACCTGCCGATCCGCGCGCGGCTGTACCGGTTCGGCCCGGACGCGCACGGGCTCCTCCTCCTGATCCACCACGTCGCCGCCGACGGCTGGTCGCTGACTCCGCTGATGCGCGATCTCGCGGCGGCCTACGCGGCGCGGTGCCGCGGCGCGGCGCCGGAGCGCCCGGCCCTGCCGGTGCAGTACGCGGACTACGCGCTCTGGCAGCGCGACCGTCTCGGCGACGAGGCCGACCCGGACAGCCTGATCGCCCGCGAGATCGGCTACTGGCGCGCGCAGCTCGCGGGGCTGCCCGAAGGCCTCGCGCTGCCTACCGACCGGCCGCGCCCGGCGACGGCGAGCCACCGCGGGCGGCGCGTGCCCCTCGCCCTCGGGCCGGATCTCCACCGCGCGCTGGCGGATCTCGCGCGGCGCGAGCGGGCGAGCCTCTTCATGGTGCTCCAGGCCGGCCTGTCGGCGCTCCTGACCCGCCTGGGCGCGGGCGAGGACATCCCGCTCGGGAGCCCGATCGCGGGTCGCACGGACGAGGCCCTCGACGGCCTCGTCGGCTGCTTCGTCAACACGCTCGTGCTGCGGACCGACACGTCCGGCGACCCGAGCGGGCGCGACCTCGTGGGGCGGGCCCGCGCCGTCGCGCTCGAGGCCTACGCGCACCAGGACGTGCCCTTCGAGCGCCTCGTGGAGGTGCTGAACCCGCCGCGCTCGCTCGCGCGCCATCCCCTGTTCCAGGTCATGCTGGCGCTTCAGGACGGCGTGCCGGATTCGTTCGATCTGGCCGGCCTGCGCGCCGTCCCGGATCCGGTCGGTTCCGGGGCCGCGCGGTTCGACCTCGCCTTCGACCTCGTCGAGCGGCGCGGGGCCGACGGGACGGAGGCGGGCGTCGTCGGCCACCTCGAATACGCCACGGACCTCTTCGAAGAAGCCGGCGCGACCCGCCTCGCGGACCGGTTCGCGCGGCTGCTCGCGGCCCTGGCGGCCGCGCCGGACCGGGCAATCGGGGATCTCGACCTGTTCGAGGCCGGCGAGCGGCGGCAGGTCCTGACGGACTGGAACGCGACGGCGCGGGCGGTGCCGCCCGAGACCCTGCCGGCCCTCGTCGCCGCGCAGGCGGCCCGCACGCCGGAGGCCGTCGCCCTGGTGGCCGGTTCGGAGGTGCTGCGCTACGCGGAGCTCGAGGCCCGCGCCAACCGGATCGCCCACGCGCTCATCGCCCGCGGGATCGGACCGGAGAACATCGTGGCGGTGGCGCTGCCGCGCGGGCCGGACCTCGTCGCGGCGCTGCTGGGCGTGCTCAAGGCCGGGGCGGCCTACCTGCCCCTCGACCCGGGCTACCCCGCGGAGCGGCTCGCCCTCATGCTGGCCGATGCCCGGCCCGCCGGCCTCGTGACCGTCGACGGGTGGCCGCGGCCGGACGGCCTGCCCGCCCTGGTGCTCGACGCCCCGGACGGGCGCGCGGCGCTCGCGGCCGCGCCGGCCCGCGCGCCGACCGACCGGGACCGGGCGCGCCCGCTTGTGCCGGCCCATCCCGCCTACGTGATCTACACGTCCGGCTCCACGGGCCGGCCGAAGGGGGTCGTGGTCCCGCATGCCGGCCTGACCAACCTGCTGCACGACCTCGTCGATCGCCTCGGCGTGACGCCGGCGGACCGGCTGCTCGCCGTCACAACGGTCGGCTTCGACATCGCGGGCCTGGAACTGTTCGGGCCGCTCCTCCGCGGCGCGCGCGTGGTGCTGGCCGGGCGGGACGACCTGCTCGATCCCGGGCGTCTGGCGCAGCTCGTCCGCGAGGCGGGCATCACGCTGATGCAGGCCACGCCGACGCTGTGGCGCGGCCTCGCGGAGACGGACGCCCTGCGCGGCGTGCGGGTGCTGGTGGGCGGCGAGGCGCTGCCGCCCGACCTCGCGAGCGCCCTGAGCGCGCGGGCGGCGCGGGTCACCAACCTCTACGGCCCGACCGAGACCACGATCTGGTCCACGGCGGCCGAGATCGTGCCCGGCGCGGAGGCCGTCACCGTCGGCGCGCCCCTGTGGAACACGCAGGCCTACATCCTCGACGGAGGCCTGCGGCCGGTCCCGCCGGGCACGGTCGGCGAACTCTACCTCGCGGGCGCCGGGCTCGCCCGCGGGTATCTCGGGCGGCCGGGGCTCACGGCCGAGCGCTTCGTCCCCTGCCCCTTCGGGCCACCCGGCGCGCGCATGTACCGGACCGGCGACCGGGCGCGCTGGCGCGCGGACGGGACCCTCGACTACCGCGGCCGCGTCGACCACCAGGTGAAGATCCGCGGCGTGCGCATCGAACCCGGCGAGGTCGAGGCGGCGCTGATCGCACAACCCGGCGTCGCGCAGGCCGTCGTGACCGCGCGGCAGGACCGGCCCGGCGACGCGCGGCTGGTGGCCCACGTCGTCCCCGGCCCCGGGGCGGCGCTCGACCCCGCGGAGCTGCGCCGGGCGCTCGCCGCGACGCTGCCGGACGCGATGATGCCGGCGGCCGTCGTGACGCTCGATGCCCTGCCGCTGACCCCCAACGGCAAGGTCGACCGCGCCGCCCTGCCGGCGCCGGAGCCGGTCGCCGACCCGGCCGCCGACCCGCCGCGGACCGGGACGGAGCGCCGCCTCGCCGCTGTCTGGGCCGAGGTGCTGAACCTCCCCTCGGTCGGGCGCGGCGACAACTTCTTCGCCCTGGGCGGGCACTCGCTCCTCGTCGCCCGGGTCGTCGCGCGCCTGAGCGAGGCGCACGGCATCGTCCTGCCCCTGCGCGCCGTCTTCGAAGCGCGCACCCTGGCGGATCTCGCGGTCGCGATCGACGGCCGGGACGCGGGTGGCGCGGACGCCGACATCGACGCGATGAGCGACCTCCTCGACGCGCTGGAACACGCCGAATGACCGACACCGGCCCCTCGCGGGACGACCAGCTGCGCGCCCTGGCGGCGCGCTTCTCCGCGCTGCCCGACGGCAAGCGCCGCCGGTTCGTGCAGGACCTCGCCGCGCGCGGCCTCGACGCGGACCGCCTGCCGATCCTGCCCGCGGAGGGCGGCGACGCGGGACCGCTCTCCGACGCGCAGCGCCGGTTCTGGCTCCTCTGGCAGCTCGACCCGGAGAGCCCCGCCTATCACATCGTCGGCGCGCTGCGCCTGACCGGTCCGCTCGACCCCGAGGCGCTGGACCGGGCGTTCGCCGGCGCCGTCGCCCGTCACGCGGGCCTGCGCGCGCGCTTCCCCCTGCGCGACGGGGAGCCGGTGCAGCAGGTCGACCCGGCGGGCACGTTCGCGATGGCCCGCCACGACCTGACCGGCTGCGACGCGGCCGAGGCGCGGGCGCGCCGCGCCGCGATCGAGGCGGCCGTCGAGCGGGCGCCCTTCGACCTCGCGCGCGGGCCCCTGCTGCGCGCCGCCCTGGTGCGCGAGGCGCCGGACCGGCACGTCGTCTTCCTGACCCTGCACCACATCGTCGGCGACGCCGTGTCGATGGACCTGCTGATCGATGCGGTCGCCACCGGCTACGGATCCGACGCGCCGGAGAGCGCGGCCCCTGCCATCACCTACGCGGATTACGCCGCCTGGCAGGCGCGGATGCTGGACGCGGGCGCCCAGGCCGCGAGCCTCGAGTTCTGGACGGACCTCCTCGGCACGGAGCACCCCGTCCTCGCCCTGCCCGCCGACCGGCCGCGCCCCGACGTGCCCAGCTTCACCGGGGAGACGCTGACCTTCCCGCTGCCGCCCGCGACCGCGGCGGGCATCCGCGCCCTGGCCCGCCGCGGCGGCGCGACCGCGTTCCACGTCCTCGCCGCCGGCTTCGCGATCCTGCTCCAGCGCCTCGGCGGCGAGCGCGCTCTCCGCCTGGGCGTGCCGGTGGCGAACCGCACCCGGCCCGAGACCGCGGGCGTGATCGGCAGCTTCGCCAACACCCTGGTGCTGCCCTTCGCGTTCGACCCGCTGGACAGCTTCGCCGCGTGCGTGGAGGCGACGCGGGCGCTCCTCGTGGAGGCCCAGGCCCATCAATCCGTGCCGTTCGAGCGGCTCGTGAGCGCCCTGAGCCCCGACCGGCATCCGGGCCGCAATCCCCTGTTCCAGGCGATCGTCCAGCACCTGCAGGAGCGCCCGCTCGCCACGATCCGCCTCGGCGACCTGTCGGTCGAGCGCGTCCCCCGCGCCACCGGCAGCGCCCACGTGGATCTCGGCCTGACCACGCTGGAGGACGCGCAGGGCGGCTTCACCGCGCACCTCACCTACGCCCGCGACCTGTTCGACGCGGCCACCGTCGCGCGCTGGCGCGACCATTTCCTGACCCTGCTGGGCAGCCTCGTCGCGGCGCCGGACGCGCCGATCCACGGGGCGCCCCTGCTCACACCGGGCGAGATCGCGCGGCTGAACCCGCCCTCCGCGCCGTCCGAGGTCGACGGGCAGCCCGTTCACGTGACCATCGCGGGGTTCGCGCGCACGGACCCCGAACGGACCGCGGTGATCTTCGCCGATCGCGCCACGAGCCGCGGCGCGCTGGACGCCGAGGCGAACCGCCTCGCGCACCGTCTCGCCGAGGCCGGCATCGGCCCGGACACGGTCGTCGCCGTGATGCTGCCCCGCTCGCCCGGCCTGCTCGCCGCCTATCTCGGCGTGCTCAAGGCGGGTGGCGCCTACCTGCCGCTCGGGCTCGACCTGCCGGACGCGCGGATCGCCGCGATGGTCGCCGACAGCGGCGCGCGCGTCCTCGTCACGGATCGCGCCCATGCCGGCCGCGGGCCGGCCGCGGTCCCGCGGATCCTGATCGACGCGGACGCGCCGGACGCGGGCGCGGGGCCTCCACCCCCGGTGGCGCTCCACCCGGAGAACCTCGCCTACCTGATCTACACCTCCGGCTCGACGGGGAAGCCGAAGGCGGTGGCGGTCGCGCACGGCCCGCTCGCGATGCACGTCCGCGCGACCGCACCGCTCTACGAGATGGACGCGGACTCCCGCGAGTTCCACTTCATCACCTTCAACTTCGACGGCGGGCACGAGCGCTGGCTGACGGCGCTCGCCTGCGGCGCCAGCCTCGTGCTCCGCGACGACGCGCTCTGGTCGCCGGCGGAGGTGTTCGCGGCGTTCCGCCGGCACGGCGTGACCAATGCCGGCTTCCCGCCGAGCTACGTCCGGGAACTGACGCGCTGGGCCGAGCAGGAGGGCGGCGCGCCGACCCTCGACCTGCTCTCCTTCGGCGGCGAGGCGATGCCGCGCGACGAGCTCGCGCGCGTCAACCGCGCCCTCGGGCCGCGCCGCCTCATCAACGGCTACGGGCCGACCGAGACCGTGGTGACGCCGCTCGTCTGGAAGGTCCCCGCCGGCACGACCTGCGACACGCCCTACGCGCCGATCGGCAGCCCGGTGGGCGACCGGACGGCCTGGATCCTCGACGACGCGCTGCACCCGGTTCCGGTTGGGGTGGTGGGCGAGCTCTACATCGGCGGCACCGGCCTCGCCCGCGGCTATCTCGGACGCCCCGGCCTGACCGCCGAGCGCTTCGTGCCCGACCCGTTCGGAAGGCCCGGCGCGCGCCTCTACCGCACCGGAGACCGCGCCGCCCGCCGCCCCGACGGCGCCCTCGACTACCGCGGACGCGCCGACGAGCAGGTCAAGATCCGCGGCCAGCGCGTCGAGCCCGGCGAGGTCGCCGCCGCTCTGCGCGCGCAACCCGGCATCGCCCAGGCCGCCGTCGTCGCCCGCCGCAAACCCGGCGGCCCCGCGCGGCTCGTGGCCTACGCGGTGCCCGCGCCGGGCGCGCACCCCGACCCGCAGGAGCTGCGCCGCGCCCTGGCCCGCGACCTGCCCGAGGCCCTGGTGCCGGCCGCGATCGTCCTGCTCGATGCCCTGCCGCTCTCGACGAGCGGCAAGCTCGACGCCCGCGCCCTGCCCGAGCCCGACGCGGACGCGTCCGCCCGGGACGCCGACCCGCCGCGCACGGCGACCGAGCGGCGCCTCGCCGATCTCTGGGCCGCGGTGCTCGGCCTGCCCGGCCCCGACGCCGTCACCCGCTCCGACACCTTCTTCGAGCGCGGCGGCGATTCCATCCTCGCCCTCCAGCTCGTCACGCGCGCCCGTCAGGCCGGCCTGACGCTCACCCCCCGCGACGTGTTCACCCACCAGAGCCTCGCCGCCCTCGCCGCGCACGCCGAGCGCCAGGGCGCACGCCCGGCGCTCCCCGCGCGCGACGCGGCGACCGATCCGGGCCTCGAGGCCGGCCCGGTGCCGCTGACCCCGATCCAGAGCTGGTTCCTGGCCGCGCCGATGCCGCGGCGCGCGCACTGGAACATGGCCGTGCTGCTCGTCCCGCGGGCGCGCCTCGCGGCGGACCGCGTCGCGGAGGCGCTCGCCGCGCTGTCCACCGCCCATCCGGCCCTGCGGCTGCGCTTCGCGCAGGCGGCCGACGGCGGCTGGCGGCAGACCTGCACCGGAGCCGACGCCGTCGCGGCCGCCGGGTCGCTGTGGCGCCGCGAGGCCCGGGACGCGGCCGCCCTGGCGGCGCTGGCCGAGGCCGCGCAGACGAGTCTCGACCTCGCCCGCGGGCCGGTGCTGCGCGCCGTCCTGGTCGATCCGGCCCCGGACGGCGGGCAGCGCCTCCTCCTCGTCGCCCACCACCTCGTGGTCGACGCCGTCTCCTGGCGCATCCTGGTGGCGGATCTCGCCCTGGTCCTCGCGGGGCGGACCCTGCCGGCGCCCGCGACCTCCTTCCCCGCCTGGGCCCGGCACCTCGACGCCCTGGCCCGGGATCCGGCCGAGGCCGACCGCCGCCGCGCCTGGGCCGAGGCCTGGGCGGCGCAGCTCGCGCCGCCCGCATGGGGCCTCGAACCTGCCCGGCCCGACGCCCCCAACGTCGAATCCGCCCAGACCGAGATCGCCGAAAGCCTCGACGCCGACACCACCGACGCCTTCCTGCGCCGGGCCGGCCGGCCCTACCGCACGCGCCCCGACGAACTCCTGCTCGCGGCGCTCGCGGTGGCGGTGTCGCGCCGCTGCGGCGGGCGAGCCGTGCGCGTCGTGCTCGAGGGCCACGGTCGCGATGCCGACGCCCTGGCGGACAGCTTGGCGGACGCGGCCGGCGAGGCGGCGCGCCACGACCTGAGCCGGACGGTGGGCTGGTTCACCACGCTGGTGCCGCTGCGGCTCGACCCCCTCGGCGGCGAGCCGGACCTGCCGCCGGACCTGCCGCCGGACGACGCCGCCCGCGGCCACGCCCTCGGTCCCCTCCTCGGCCGCGCCCTCTGCCGGGTCAAGGAAGCCCGCCGCGCCCTGCCCCAGCCCGACCTCAGCCACGACCTCCTGCGCCACGGCCCCGTCGCGGACCTGCGCCACCGCATCGCCGCGACACCCGAGCCCGGCATCCTCCTCAACTACCTCGGCCAGATCGACGCCGACCGCGCCGACCCCGACGCGCCCTTCGCCCTCGCCCCCGAGAGCGCGGGGCCCATGCGCGACCCCCACAGCCCCGCGGGCGCCGAGCTCACCCTCACCGCCCTCGTGCGCGACGGTCGTCTCCACCTCGCGTGGCGCTTCAGCCCCGACCGCCACGATGCCGCCGCCATCGCCGCCATCGCCCGCGACACCCGGCACACCCTCCAGGCCCTCGTCGCCCACTGCGCCGACCCGGGCACCCCGCGACGGCCCACCCCCGCCGACCTGCCCCTCGCCCGCCTCGACCAACCCGGCCTCGACACACTCCTGGCCGACGCCCGCGCGGCCGGTACCCTCGACCCCGACAGCCTCGCCGACCTCTACCCGCTCACCCCCCTGCAGGAGGGCCTGCTCTTCCACGCCCGCCTCGCCCCCGGGGACGCGGCCTACCGCAACCAGGTCCGCCTCGACCTCGAACCCCTCGACCCCGACCGCTTCGCCCGCGCCGTCCGCGCCACCCTCGAGCGCCACGACGTCCTGCGCACCGCCATCCTCGACCCCGCCGACGGCCCGCCCCTCCAGGCCGTCCTCGACCCCGTGCCCCTGCCCCTCGCACGCCTCGACTGGACCGGGGCGCCGTCGAGCCAGGATGCGCCGCACGAGGACGCCCCGGACGAGGATGCCCGCGCCGACCGCCTCGCCGCCTTGGCCGCCGAGGAACGCGCCCGGCCCTTCGACCTCGCCCGGGCCCCGCTCCTGCGCCTCGTCCTGGTCCGCACCGGACCGGACCGCCACCACCTCGTGCTCACCGTCCACCACCTGATCCTCGACGGATGGAGCACCGCCCGCCTCGTCGCCGAGGTGCTCGCCCGCTACCGCGGAGAGGAACCCGAGCCCGTCACAGGACGCTTCGCCGACTACCTCGCCTGGCTCGCCCGCCAGCCGCGGGCCGCCGCCGAGCGCTTCTGGCAGGACGCCCTCGCCGGCCTCGACGCCCCCACCCGCCTCGCCGACACCTTCGACCCGCCCGGCACGCCCGGCGCCCGCGACGGACAGCGCCCCCCCGGCCACGGCGAGGTCCGGCATCACGGCGAAGTCCGGCATCACGGCGAAGTCCGGCACCGGGTGCCGCCGGCCGCCGCCGGGCGGCTGCTCGCCCGCGCCCGGGCCGCGCACC
The DNA here is from genome assembly GCF_900116245.1 of Methylobacterium sp. yr668. NCBI lineage: Bacteria > Pseudomonadati > Pseudomonadota > Alphaproteobacteria > Hyphomicrobiales > Methylobacteriaceae > Methylobacterium > Methylobacterium sp. yr668. The sequence continues at coordinate 9,676 of NZ_FOZY01000065.1, forward strand.
TCACCCTCAACACCTGCGTCCAGGCCGCCTGGGCCCGGCTCGTGGCCGCCCGCACCGGGCAGACGCGCGTCGCCTTCGGCACGACCGTGGCCGGGCGCCCGGCCGACCTGCCCGGGGCCGAGACCGTGCTCGGGCTGTTCATCAACACCCTGCCGGTGGTCGTCGACCTCGACCCGGCCCGGCC
>NZ_FOZY01000038.1:0-35779 GCF_900116245.1 Methylobacterium sp. yr668
CGTTCATCGCCAAAGCCTTCGCCGATGCAGGCTATGCCGGCAACAGACCGGCGACCGCCACGATCATCACGGTCGAGATCGTGCGCAAGCCGCCCCATCAAGTCGGCTTTGCCGTGCATCCACGCCGCTGGGTGGTCGAACGGTTCTTCGCCTGGATCAGCCGCAATCGCCGCCTCTGGAAGGATCCAGAGGCGACTATCGCCTCGGCCAGAGCATTCCTCTACGCGGCAGCCGTCATGATCCTCGTCAGGCGACTGGCCCGCTCAGCCTGACTTCTCGGACGGACTCTAAAGCCCTTCCGTTCATCGACGGGTCCGTCTACCGCACCCCGTCGCCGGCCGCCGTCGCTCGATTGATCGAGAGCCACGGCTTGGCGGCAGCCGCGGCGAGATGGCACTGGCTGGGTGACCGCACGCTCGGCGCCATGGCGCGGCAGGCACGGGCCGCCGAGGGGCGCGCTTCCGTGGTCACTCGCGCGCGGTCCTACACGGACGAGGACGCCGCGGTTTGTGTCGAGGCCGGCTACGTCCTCGGATCGCTCCGCCGTGGTGAGCGGGCGGCCGGCCTCACGGTCGAGAACGCCGGCCGCGGCATCGTCGAGGCTCGCGGCCTGACGCCGCCTGCGATCTCGGCCGAGGAGCGCGGCAGGGCATCCCGCATCGGGCACGCCGCGAACGGCGGCGATACCGCGGCCATCGTCGAGCGCGACGCCCGCCACGCCCAAGAGCGGGCCGTCGGCGAGGTGCTGCGCCGAGCGCTGGGGCTCGTGCCATCGCAGCCCGTGACCGGCCGGTACGTCCTACCGCCGTGCGACGATGCACTCCGCGCCGCCCTGGCCGGTCTGCCCGCCGAGGCTATCGCGATGGTCTTTCCCGGCCTTGCCACCCCCGAACCCGCCGCCTCCGAGGAGATCCCCTTGTCGGAAAAGAACGTCCGTCCCCCGCGCCGCGCGCCCGACGAGGCTAGGATCCGCGCCGATCACGCTACCGGCGCGACCGGAGTGGCATTGACCGCGTCCTACGGGATCTCGGCCTCCAGGGTCTACGAAATCTGGAAGGAGCTCGGCCTGTCGGCGCGAGGCCGTCGACTTGCCGTGGCGTCGGCCATACCGGGCCTACCGGACGTCCACATGCGCCGCTGCCACCGAGATGGCGGGACGCCCGAGGAACTGGCGCCGATGCTGAACGTCACGCCCGCCGTCGTTCGGGCGACGTGGCGACGTCTCGGCCTTTCTCCGGACGGGCTCCAGGCCGGCTCCGTCGAGGCCCCGCCGTCCTCGCCTCGCCTCTCCGTCGAGGACATGGCCATCGCCGTCGCCCTCGCAGCCAAGGCGGGGATTTCGACGGAGGCGGCGGTCGACGTGGTAGCCGTCGACCGGGATCGCGTCGCCGCGCTCAGGGCCGGTCCGGCAACCGTGCTGACGCCCCTAGAGAGAGCCCTCGCGGAGTTGGCGTACGTCGAACTCTTGGCCGGGTCGAACGCTCCGAAGCGGCGGCACTGAAGCCTCCGTCGCGCGCCCGGCGGCAGGGGCGCTCTACCGGCCGCAGCCAACCCCACAGAAGAGGATCGGATCATATGACCGACGACATCCACCGCGACACCGCCGCCTGGCAGGCCCTTGCGGCGTACCTCGCCAAGGGGCCGGCCCCCATGAACGAGCACCACGCCCGGCTCACCGCGGCCGGTGCGATCCAGGCCCTCGACGATGCCGGATTCTCCATCGTGCTGAAGCCGGACGCGTCGAGCTCTTCGGCGACCTCGGCGATTGTTGGGGAGTGAGGCGACGATGGCAGCCAAGATCGCCACGGCGCCATTCGATGGCAGGATCGCCTGGGCGACGCTGACGTCCGCGTCGCAGGCCAGGATCGGCGCGGCCGCATTGGAGAAGGCGGTTGCGCAGGCGATCTTCGAGCGGGACTACGGCAAGGGTCCCGCCGGGCGGGCCGCGGAGGCCGCGCTCGAAATCGCCGATCTAGAACTGCAACTCGTCGCCATCGGTCAGATGGACGAGCGGTTATGGGTCGAGGCCGAGTTTCGGGAGACCGCTTATCGCATCCCAAGCGCGCTCGGCCTGGTCTGCCACGGATGCGGATGCTCGGAACACGACGCGTGCGAGCCGTCCTGCGGCTGGGTCTCCGAAACGAGGTGCACTGCCTGCCACGAGGACGGCCGTGCTACCGCATAGCCTTGACGGGGATACCGGTACCGCGGCGGACGTACCCGCCACGGTGTTGGTCACAGGCTACGACGCAGCCGTCGAGGCCGACCGAATCCGTGCGGGCGAGCCATGCTGTGAAGCCCCGGTGGCGGGCGCGCAGTTCTACGCCTACGCGACTGAGGGCCTCGATGGCGAACCGATCCGCCCTCGCAGCGGCCAGCGCCTCAACCTCGTCCGCGACCCCGAAAACTTCTTTGACGAGAACGCGGTCCAGGTCTGGCTGGGGAACTCGACGATGCTCGGTCACCTGCCGGCCAACGTCGCGTCGTGGGTAGCCGAACCGCTCGACGCAGGCCGTCCGCTGCGGGCGTACTGCTCGCACCCCGGCGATGGGACCGCTTGGAGCCTGCGGGTGCTGCTCGTCGGCCAGGCGCTGGCATCTGAGGAGCAGCCTCCCGAAGAGCCGGTCGAACGGCTCGCCATCCTGCGCGTCGCCGCCGACGACGACGAAATCCCTTTCTGAGGAGTACCCCATGCTCACGCTGAAGCAGGTCGCCGTCGCCATTGATGACACCACCCGCCGGCCGCGAGGCTGGCTCCTCCTCGGCGCGCCTCACCAGGGCCAGGGCCGGGACGCCCGTTTCGACAAGGAATGCCTCGTCTCCTGGTGCGAGGCGGGCGCCGAGGACGCCCGGGCCGCCGGCGATCCCGAGAACGCCGGCCGGTGGCAGGGATACGTAGACCGGCTGCGGGCGGCGTGAGCGCTGAGTTATCCCTGGGCTCCATGCTCAAGGCTGCGACGTGGGCCGTTGACCGGTTCCAGCGAATTCAGGACTCTGTTTCATGACGTACGAACTCATCGTCTCGAACGACATCCATGAGGGACGGTCTGAGATGGCGTCCCTCGCGGAGGATGACACGCCGCTCGACCTGCAGACCGCGGTCTGGCTCCCGGAGCTCTGCCTCCGGTACCGGTTGCCAGGTGCGACCGTCCCGATCCGGCGTCCGATCTTCTCGGAGCGTCAGCTTCGGGAAGCCATCGACCGGGGCGACCTGCGCCCCGAGCGGCACGGTCGGAACGTCGTCGTCACCAGGGGCATCATCAGGGAGTGGCGGGAATCATGCCGCGCAAAAACAGTGGACCCCGCCTTTGGCTCAGGCCCGGCGAGGTCGGCAAGGCCGGCTCCGTCGAGCGCCTCGCCCAGTGGCACATCAAAGACGACGGCGGGGTCCGCCGACCCGTTGGGTGCTTTGCGCGCGATGTCCGCGGCCTCAAGGGCGCCGCGAAGGCCGAAGCCGTAGACTTCAACGAGGCCGAGGAGGCGAAGGCCGCCCAGGCTCTCGCGGGCTACATCACGGCCAAGCACACCCCCTCCGTCCAGAAGGGCCGCGGCGCCGGCGAGATCGCCGTAGTCGACGTTCTGCTGATGTGGGGCACGCGTGTCGTCCAGAAGAAGGTAGAGGACCTCCGCGCCGAGGACGGCAAGGCCGGCATTGTCCACGCCAAGCCCGCCATCTACGAGGGACGCGCCGGCCGGTGCATGGCCAGGCTACTGCAGCTCGGCGAATGGTGGCAGGGCAAGACGCTCGCCGACGTCGACGGTGACAGCGTTGACGCCTACGTCGAGTGGCGGTGTGGGCAGGCGTGGAAATCGGCGCGGCCCGAGGCGACCGGGAACGTCGCCCGCACTGTGACGCCGCAGGGCGCCCGGCGCGAGCTTGAAGACATGCGAGCAGCCATCAATTGGCATCGAGGCCGGGGCTACTGCCGCGAGATCGTCGAGGTGGCCCTGCCGGCCAAGGGCAAGCGGCGCGAGCACCACCTGGAGCGCCCCGAGGCGGGCAGGCTGCTGCTCGGTATGTGGCGTAAGCGGGCCGTCATGACAGTCCGTAAGGACAGCCGAACCCGGGCCGGCGAGGTGGTGACGTCCAAGAAGCGACCGCACCGGCACCTGACGCGGTTCACGCTGCTCGGCATCTACACCGGCACCCGGGCCGGTGCCATCGCGACCGCCGCGTTCGAGCCCATCCCGGGGCGTTCGTGGCTCGACATCGAGAGCGGGATGTTTCACCGCCTCGCGGTCGGGCAGGCCGCCACGAACAAGCGCCAGCCCCCGGTGCGAATCCCGGACCGGCTCCTCGCCCACATTCGCCGGTGGAAGCGCCTCGGGATCAGCCGAGACTTCGTCGTCGAGTTCAACGGCGCGCCGGTCGAGCAGGTGAATAAGGGTTTTGGCGTGGCTCTGGCCAACGCCGGGCTCCAGGGCTCGCCGCACATGCTGCGCCACACCTGCGCGACGTGGCTCCTCCAGCGCGGGGTGAAGTCGTGGGACGCGGCCAACTACCTCGGGATGAGCGAGAAGGTGCTGCTGGAGGTCTACGGCCACTGGGCCGCTGACTACCAGGCGGGCATCGCCGGCGGCCGGAAGAAGCGGTCGCTGCCGCCGCCCGAGCTCCACGACGCCTTTTCAATCCACTACCACCGCGACAAGGACCTGCGGATCGCGGCGGCCAACCGGGATGCCCGGCTCAAGCGGCGTGGGTTGGAGCGCCGGTCCCTGGCGACCGTGGCGAAGGCCGCCTGAGGCTTCCGGCACCGGAACCGTACCGGAACCGGAATGGGCGGGAACCGGGGGGAATAGCGGTTCCAGTACCGCCTTTGTTCTCACCCTTCCCTCTGCGGAATTCGGTCCCTACACACCGCTCATAACGGTCTGGTTGCAGGTTCGAGTCCTGCCGGGCCCACCACCAATTAGCTAAGGCGCTGCAAACGCTTAAAGATCGTCGACCATCTCGCTTGCAATCGGGCCGGGATGCATCACAAATTGCCTAACATGGGCGACGACGTTCCTGAGGGTCGGCCAGATCTTGATCCGGCCGGAAGGTGAGCTTCCAAATCTCATTGGGCGGCTTGCAAGGCCGTTTCCCGGGCCATTCCTGGGCCGTTGGCCACCCCAGGGCGGTCTGAGGACCGCTCTCGTTGTAGTGCCGCCGCCTCGTCTCGATCTTGTTCCTCATGTCGGCCAGCGACAGGGACGCAGTTCGCGTTCAGGCACTCGTCGCGTCGGCGGCCGTCTTGTGTGGATGGCTCCCGCATTGCAAGTGGCGAATTGAGCTTCTGACGCGTTGGTCGGGTGCAGTCTTGTGTCCGGCCTGTCGATGCAGTCGTTCATGTTGACTGCTGGCCCTGATGGTATCCGTGAGCTGGGTCCCACTCTGCTTTGCGGGCTATGACGCCCTGGACAGCCGGCGGGGTGTCCCGGCTCCCGGTCTGACCGGTTCGCCATCAACTCTCATCGTCCTCGCAACCTGGAAACGTCTCCTTTGCGTGCTGTCAGGCGACCGTGGCCGCCGGTGCGCGGTAGGTGCCGCCGCGGGTCATGATCGCCCAGGCGACCCGCGCCGTGCGATTGGCCGCCGCCACAGTCACCACGCGCACTGGCTTACGCTGCAGCAGCGCCGGCAGCCGCGGGTCGACCGAGGTCGGTGTCGTCTTCGCGCGCCGGATCAGAGACGTCATGCCGACCACGAGCAGCCGGCGCAGGTAGCGGTCGCCCATGCGTGAGATCCGGCCCAGGCGCTCCTTGCCGCCACTGCAGTTCTGCAGCGGTGTCAGGCCCAACGAGGCAGCGAACTGCCGACCGGAACGGAAGCGCTCGGGCTCGCTCACCGAGGCGGCCAGCGCGGTTGCCGACACGATGCCGACACCCGGGATCGTCGCAAGCCGCTGCGACAGGTCGCTGTCTCGATGCCAGGTGAGCAACTCCTTCTCCAGTCGGGTGAGCTGAATCTGCAAGGCACCGATCTGATCGGCCAACCCGGTCACCACGCGCTGGGCTAACGGCGGCACCTCGGCCGCGTCTCCGGCCGAGAGCCGGGCCGCCAGTTCGAGCGCGTGCCGCAGGCCCCGCGCCATCTCGATCCCAAACTCGGCGAGCAGGCCTCGGATCATGTTCACCAGCTGCGTGCGTTGCTTGACCAGCAGGTCGCGCGTCCGGTGCAGCGCCAGCGCCGCCTGCTGCTCGGTCGCCTTCACGGGCACGAAGCGCATGCTCGGGCGCGTCACCGCCTCACAGATGGCAGCGGCATCGTTCGCATCGGTCTTGCCGCGCTTGACGTACGGCTTCACGTAAGCCGGCGGCATCAGCCGCACGTCATGGCCGAGCTTTATGAGTTCCCGGGCCCAGTGGTGCGCTGTGCCGCACGCCTCCATGCCGATCAGGCACCGCGGCAGCTTGGCGAAGAACGGCGTGACCTGCGCCCGCCGCAGCGCCTTCCGAACGACGACGTGCCCAGCTGCATCGACGGCGTGAACCTGAAAGATGCTTTTGGCCACATCGATGCCGACGGTGGTGATCTCCATGGGGATGGCTCCTGCATGAGCGTGGCTGCTGCTTCGACAGCGACCACATCTTGGCACCGAGATGCCGTCAGTCGGAGCGGGAGCCATCCACCCCATCTGCTTTCTCTGCCCCCCATTTCCAAAGCAGCCGTTCCATTATCGGCCAGACTACGACACGCTGGATCGCAATCGCGGGTAAAACCAGACATTCGGCTTGGCGCCCATACCCGCCGCTGGAGCGCGCTGCCTGCCTCGCGGCAAGCAGACAGTGTCGGCATCAACTGGAACTGTCGTTTGCCGCAATGAAGCGATCGATACTGGCGCCGGAGAACATTGCATGTCCTGAAAGTCGATGGTGCCATAGCACTGATGGGTAGGCTCGGAACGGAAATCAGCTATCCCGTAAGATCGTCGGAGCGATGACACGGCGTATTTTATGCGATCAGCCGGCCGGCCAGAAACTGGTTGTGCCGTCGGAATCATGCTACTTGCAGGCATGTCTGAGGCTCTCGAGATTGCTCATGGCACCTTTGGTCGCGTGGCGCTCCTCGACATGGACCGGAGCCTTGTTCGGCACGCGCATCCGCACTGCCACGTTCTTCTGAAGGTCGAAGGGGACGACACCGAGTTCCTCGTCGGGGACCGTGTCGTTGCGCTGACCGACGAACAGGCCGTGCTCGTCAATGCCTGGGAAACGCACGCTTATCTCCATGATCCGCGCCGCGCCAAGGCGATGATCCTGGCCCTCTATATCGAGCCGGACTGGCTGGGGGCCTTCCGGCGCAATTGGGCGGCGAGCGGGGCGCCTGGCTTCTTTGGAAAGCCCTTGGGCGGCGTGACCCCGACGATCCGCCGCTTCGCGCACGACCTCGCTGCGGAGATGGTCTACGCGCCGCACTCCTCGCACATTCAGGATCAGTTGCTGTCGGGCCTGATGATCGCGGTAATCGAGCGGTTCACCGCGTGGCGTGAGGAGGCCGAGTCGCTCCGCGCCGCCGCCAGGCGCAACGCCAGCGATTGGCGCATCCGGCGGACTATCGCGCGAGTGCGCGCCGAGCCCGGTGCCACGTTGGGGATCGAGGCCCTGGCCCGTGAGGCGGGCCTTTCCCGAGCGCAATTCTATCGCCTGTTCGAGCAATCCACCGGAGCTCCGCCCCACGTCTTCCTCAACGCGATCCGCATCGAGCAGGCCGTCGAGTCGATCGTGGGCAGCGAGGAATCCTTGGCGGCGATCGGCACGCGCCTCGGCTTCGCCGCGCCTGCCCATTTCTCGCGCTTCTTCCGGGATCATGTCAGCGTGCCCCCAAGCGTATTCCGCAGCATTGTCCGGCGAAGCGGCCAACCCGCCGTGTGAAGCCAAAGGCCCTCCGCCACGTCGAAAATGAGACGTTTGGGTAAGTCGCGAGATGCCTCGGCATCGTGGCGCCCGCCCGGATCCGTCACTCTGCCCGCGACAAGGACCCCATCGAGAGGTCCGGTGGAGGAAGCGGCTTGGGCATCGTGTCAACGAGCTATGTCGGACGGTCCGTAGAGCGCGTTGAGGACGCCGCCCTGCTCTCCGGGCTCGGCCGCTACATCGACGATCTCGGCACGCGGCCCGGCACGCTGCACGCGTCGATCCTGCGCTCGCCCCACGCCCATGCGGACATCCTCGCCATTGACGTCCAGGCGGCCAAGGCGCTGCCCGGCGTCACCGCCGTGATCACGGGCCGCGACCTTGATGCCGTCACCACCGGTCTCGTCCCCGCCCTGCGGGCGGCCGTCGATGCCCGCGCCATCGCGGTGGACCGGGTGCGCTATGTCGGCGAGCCGGTGGCTATCGTCGTCGCCCGCGACCGCTACCTCGCGGAGGACGGCTGCGACCTGATCGAGGTTCAGTACCGGGTCCGCCCGGCGGTGGTCGACCCGCTGGCGGCCCTCTCCCCCGACAGCGAGATCCTGCACGAGGGTGTCGGCGCGAATCTCGTGAGCGACCGGCGTTTCCGCTACGGTGACCCCGAGGTCGCCTTCGCAGATAGCCCGCACAGCCTGTCCGTGACCGTGCGCTACCCGCGCAACACCGGCTCGCCGATGGAGACCTACGGCGTCGTCGCTTCCTACGACCCCACCGACGACTCCTACGACGTGCTCGCGAACTTCCAGGGGCCGTTCAGCATTCACGCGGTCGTTGCCCGGGCGCTCAAGGTGCCGGGCAACCGCCTGCGCCTGCGCACGCCCCCGGATTCCGGCGGCAGCTTTGGGGTGAAACAGGGCGTCGCCCCCTACGCGGTCCTGATCGCCGCCACGGCCCGCCTCGTGGGACGGCCGGTGAAGTGGATCGAGGACCGGCTGGAGCACCTCTCGGCCTCCGTCTCCGCCACGAACCGGGTCACGACCCTCCGGGCCGCCTTCGAGGCGGACGGGCGCGTCACCGCTCTCGATTGGGATCAGGTCGAGGATTGCGGCGCCTACCTGCGGGCGCCCGAACCCGCCACGCTCTACCGGATGCACGGCAACCTCACCGGCGCCTACGCCATCCGCAACGTCGCCGTACGCAACCGGGTGGTGCTCACCAACAAGACCCCGACCGGCCTCGTGCGCGGCTTTGGCGGGCCGCAGGTCTACTATCCGCTCGAACGGCTGATGCAGCGCATCGGCGTGACGCTGGGCCTCGATCCCTTCGCGGTGATCCGGGCAAACCTAATCCCGGCCGACGCCTTTCCCTACCGCACCGCGACAGGCGCTCTCTACGATTCCGGCAATTACCAGCGCGCCCTCGACGAAGCCGCCCGGGATGGCGGGCTCGTCGAGTTGAAGCGGCGACGGGACGCCGCCCGCGCCGAGGGCCGCCTCTATGGGATCGGCCTGACGGCGGCGGTCGAGCCCAGCGTCTCCAACATGGGCTACATCACCACCGTCCTGACGGCGGAGGAGCGCACCAAGGCCGGGCCGAAGAACGGCGCGCAATCGACCGCCACCATCACCCTCGATCCGGTCGGCTCGGTGACGGTGCAGGTCGCTTCGGTGCCGCAGGGCCAAGGGCACCGGACAGTGCTGGCCCAGGTGGTGGCCGACGTCCTCGGCCTCCCGATGGAGCAGGTCCGGGTCACGGCCGACCTCGACACCGCCAAGGACGCATGGTCCATTGCCTCCGGCAACTATGCGAGCCGCTTCGCCGCCGCCGTGGCGGGGGTCGCGCACCTCGCCGCCACCCGCCTGCGCGACAGGCTCGCGCGGATCGCGGCGGCGCAGCTGAACCTACGTCCCGAGGACCTGCTCTTCGCGGGTGGGCGCATCGCCTCGCGATTGAACCCGGATGCAGGCCTGCCCTTCGCGCGGGTGGCCGCCACGAGCCACTGGTCGCCGGGCCTCGTGCCCGAGGATCTCGGCGCGGTGATCCGCGAGACGGTGTTCTGGACGCCCCCGGAGCTGACCGCTCCGGACGCGGAGGACCATATCAATTCCTCCCTCTGCCACGGCTTCATCTTCGACATCTGCGGCCTGGAGATCGACCGGGTCACGGGGAAAATCGCCATCGACCGCTACGTCTCGATGCACGATTGCGGGCGCGTACTGCACCCGGGCATGGTCGAAGGCCAGGTGCGCGGCGGCTTCGCGCAGGCGCTCGGCGCGGCAGTCTACGAGGAACTCGCCTACGGCGACGACGGCGCCTTCCTGTCCGGCACCTTCGCCGATTACCTCCTGCCCACCGCGACCGAGGTGCCGGACCTGCGCATCCTGCACGTCGAGAGCCCGTCTCCCTTCACGCCGCTCGGCGCGAAGGGGGTCGGTGAGGGAAACTGCATGTCGACGCCGGTCTGCCTCGCCAACGCGGTGGCCGACGCCCTCGACCTCGAGGCCATCGACCTGCCCCTGACGCCTGCCAAGCTCGCCGCCCTCGCGGCAGGGGGCGACGAGCCGGCGCCGCCGGCCGGTCGAGCCGCGAAGGCCGCCGCGAAGGCGGGCGACCGGACCCTGCGCGGCGACGGCGCGGCCACCGTCACTGCCCCGCCGGAGACGGTCTGGGCGATGCTCCTCGACCCGGACGTGCTCGCCTCCGTCATTCCCGGTTCGCATGGGGTGCGGAAGCTCTCCGACACAAGGTTCCAGGCCGACGTCACCCTCGGCGTCGGTCCGGTGAAGGGTCGCTACAAGGCCGAGGTGATCCTCTCCGATCTCGATGAGCCCCGGGCGGTGACGCTCACCGGCACGGTGACGGGCGGCCTCGGCAGCGGCGGCGGCACCGGCCGTTTGACCCTGGAGCCCGACGGCTCGGGGGGCACGCGGATCGCCTACGTCTACGAGGCGGCGGTGGGCGGCAAGGTCGCGGCGGTGGGCGGACGCCTCCTCGACGGGGCCGCGCGGGTGATCATCGGCGGGTTCTTCACGGCCCTCGCCCGGCGAGCCGGCGGGTCCGGCAAGCGCGGGCTCCGCCTACCAGCCGCCCTGCGATGGCTCCTCGCGCGTCTGGGGGTGTCCGCATGAAACCCGCGCCCTTCGCCTATCTGCGCGCCACGTCCGTGGACGACGCCCTCGAAGCCCTGCGCCAGCACGGCCCCGAGGCCCGGATCATCGCGGGCGGCCAGTCCCTGATGCCGATGCTCAACATGCGGCTGACGAAGCCCGCCGTGCTCGTCGACGTGATGCGCATCCCCGCTCTCAAGGAGCCTCGCCTCGACAAGGGGGCCCTCGTTATCCCGGCGGGCGTGCGGCAGGCGATCCTGCTCGACCGGCCGGGGCTCGCCCGGGACTTGCCGCTGCTGGCCGCCGCCCTGCCGTGGGTCGGGCACATCCAGACCCGGGCACGGGGGACACTGTGTGGCTCCGTCGCCCATGCCGACCCGAGCGCAGAGATTCCCCTCTGCCTCGTGGCGCTCCAGGGCGAGGTGCATCTGCGCAACCGGCGAAAGGTCCGGCGCGTCGCGGCGGAGACCTTCTTCGCTGGCATGATGGTCACTGACCGGGCCGACGACGAGATGATCGAGGCCATCGCCTATCCGCTGCGGCGGGAGGGCACCGGCACGGCCTTCGCTGAGATCGGGCGGCGACATGGCGACTACGCGATCGTCGCCTGCGCCGCCGTGGTGGACGGCACCCGGATGCGGCTCGCTGTCGGCGGCGTCGCCGACCGGCCCACAGCCCGCGACTTCCCCCAACTCGACGGCTCGGCGCTCGACGATGCCCTCAACGCCTTCGCCTGGGACCTCGGCGCGGGGGACGACCTCCACGCCACCGCCCGCTACCGCCGCGACCTCGTGCGCAGCCTCGGCCGCCGGGTGCTGGAACAAGCCGCCAAGGTCGCCCGCGGCGACACCCATCAGGAGGCCGTGCCATGCCACAGCTAGACGCGCAGGACCGTCACACGGTCGCCTTCACCCTCAACGGGCGCGAGACCGCGGTCGAAGTCGAGACCCGCACCCTGCTGACCGACGCCCTGCGCCACGGGCTTGGGGCCACGGGCACGCATGTCGGCTGCGAGCACGGCGTCTGCGGCGCCTGTACGGTGTCCATCGACGGGGTGCCCGCCCGGGCCTGCCTGACCCTCGCGGTGGGGGTCGAGGGCTGTGCCGTGCGGACCGTCGAGGGTCTGGCCCCGGAGCCTGGCCGCCTCGGGGTGCTGCAGGTGGCCTTCCGGCGGCGGCACGCCCTGCAATGCGGCTTCTGCACCGCCGGCATCCTGATGTCACTCGACGCCTATCTCGCGCTCCGGCCGAACCCGTCACGACGAGAGATCACGGAAGTGATCGGGGGCCATCTCTGCCGCTGTACCGGCTACGCGCCGATCATCGAGGCCGCCCTGGAGGCGGCTGCGGAACTCAGGGGCGACATCCCGGCCCCGTCATCCCCAGAGGCCGCCCATGCTTGATCTCGGCACCAGCTTCCTCGCGAGCGTCTCCCGCGATCCCTGGGCCCTGGCCCTGGTCGACGGGGAGACCCGGCTGACCTACGCGGAGTGGTTCGGGGTCATTTCCGCGACCGTGGCCGGGCTCGACCGGCTCGGGCTGAAGCCCGGCGACCACCTCGTCACGGTCCTTCAGAACCGGCACGAGGCGGCGACCCTGCACTGGGCCTGCCAGTTCTCGGGAGTCGTGATCACGCCAATCAACTGGCGGGCCAAGGCCGAGGAGATCGATTTCGCGATCGAGAACGCGGAAGCCCGCGCCATCGCCTACGAACCGGTCTCGGCCGCGAGCCTGCGTGAGAGCGCGGCATCGCAGCTGATCCCGCGCATCGCCGTCGGCACGCCACCCGGCCCCGGCGAGACGGCCTTCGCCGACCTCGCCGCCACCGAGGGGCCGTCGGCGACGCCCCGGGCCGACGCGGAGGCCATCTCGCTGATGCTCTACACCTCCGGCACCACCGCCAAGCCCAAGGGGGTCCCACGGCGACACCGGGCGGAGCGCGCGGCGGCCGTGGCCCATGTAGCGCAAAACCTCTACGGGCGCGGCGAGCGCACGCTCGGCGTGATGCCACTCTACCACACGATGGGGGTGCGCTCGCTCCTCGCCATGTCGCTGATCGGCGGGACCTTCGTCTGCCTTCCCCGGTTCGATGTGGCGGGGGCGCTGCGGCTGATCGCGGCCGAGCGGATCACCAACCTCTACCTCGTGCCGACCCTCTACCACGACCTCGTGCACCACCGGGATTTCCAGGCGACCAACACGACCTCCGTGCGCAAGCTCGGCTTCGCCGGGGCACCGATGACGGACGGCCTGCTCGCCCGCCTGACCGAGGCGTTCCGGCCGGACCTCTTCGTCAATCATTACGGCTCGTCGGAGGTCTACACCTTCACGATCAACCACGAGGCGGCGGTTAAGCCCGGCTCGGCCGGGCGGGCGGGCCTCAACACCATGGTACGTGTCGTGTCCCTGGGGGGCGATCCTAGCCGGACCGCCGCGCCGGGCGAGGAGGGCGAGATCGCCGTCATCGCCAAGGGCGACGAAGCCTTCGAGGGCTACTGGCATCGCCCCGAGGCCGACGCCAAGGCCTTCCGCGACGGCTGGTACTTCACCGGCGACACCGGCTTCGCCGACGCCGACGGCGACCTCTACGTCACCGGGCGGGTGGACGACATGATCATCACCGGAGGCGAGAACGTCTCGCCCGTCGAGATCGAGAGCCGCCTGTCCCTGCATCCGGCGGTCTCCGAAGTCGCCGTCGTCGGCCTGCCCGACGAGCGCTGGGGCCGGATCGTCGCGGCCTTCATCAAGCGGAGCGGCAGCACCGACGCGGCGGCGCTCGACGCCCATTGCCGGGCCGGCGGCCTGCCGAGTCACAAGCTGCCGCGCCGCTACGTCTTCGTGGACGAGATCCCGAAATCGCCGGTCGGCAAGCTGCTGCGCCGCCAACTCGTGGCCGGCGAGTACGTCCTGGAAGGCGGGGCCGAGCCCCATGCCGAAGGTCACGAGGCTGCCTGACGGTCCCGCCCCCACTCCGAATCACAAGCGAGAGACCAAACCCATGACGAGCGACACCCACACCATCGACCCGCGCCTGACGAACCTCGACGGGTTCCGCGTCGAGATCGACTCGGAGCGCGAGCGCGCCGACGTGATCCTGGCGCGGCCGCCCATGAACGTCATTGCGATGCCCCAGCGCGACGAGATCCGTAAGGTGTTCGAGGCGCTGGACGAGGATCCCCGCGTGCGGGTCATCGTCCTGCGGGCGGAGGGCGAACACTTCTCGTCGGGGGGCTACATCAAGGGCTTCCTCGACGCCTCGCCCGAGCACGTCTCGAAGCTCGCCTGGAACATGGCGGCGCCGGCCCGCTGCTCGAAGCCCGTCATCGCCGCCAACCGGGGCTATACGTTCGGCGTCGGCTTCGAGATCTCGCTGGCCTGCGACTTCCGCATCGTCTCCGAGACCTGCCGTTACGCCCTGCCCGAGCAGAAGCTCGGGCAGATTCCCGGCTCCGGCGGCTCGGCCCGTCTCCAGAAGATCGTTGGCATCACCCGGACCAAGGACATCGTGATGCGCTCCAAGCGCATCCCCGGACGGCAGGCCCTCGACTGGGGCATCGCCACCGAATGCGTGGCCGACGCGGACCTGGAGAAGGCCACCGACGCGCTGGTCGACGAATTGCGCGCCTTCTCCCCCATCGCCCAGCGCACCGCCAAGAAGCTCCTCAACGACACCGAGGATGCGAGCCTCTCCATCGCCATCGAGCTCGAAGGGCATTGCTACAGCCGCCTGCGGCAGGCCGATGACTTCCGCGAGGGCGTCGAAGCGTTCCACGCCAAGCGCGCGCCGCGCTTCACCGGCTCATAGCCCGGCCGCGCCGGGGGGCTGCATAGCGGCTCCCCCCATCCCGTGACCTTCACCGCATCGCTTCGATCCCGCCCAGGCGGGAAACGACGGCGCGCGCCCGAATGGCTCCCATCCAGACCCAGAGCCCGAACCGGCCCCACCGCGGCAACGACCGCATCCCCCGGAGGAACCCCATGCAGACCGCCGCCACCTTCGCATCCGATCCCCCCGCCCTCGCCAGGCCCACCGGCCGGCAGACGGCGACGGCCGCCATGGCCTCGCTGTTCGGCTGGGGGCTCGATCTCTTCGACCTGTTCATTCTGCTCTACGTGGCGCCGGTCGTCGGCACCTTGTTCTTCCCGGCGGACAAGCCGATGCTGTCGCTGGCCGGAGCCTATGCCTCCTTCGCGGTCACGCTGCTGATCCGGCCCCTCGGCTCCGCCCTGTTCGGCTCCTATGCGGACCGCTTCGGCCGCCGCCGCGCCCTCATGGTGGCGGTAATCGGCGTCGGCCTGTCGACGGCGGTCTTCGGCCTCCTGCCGACGGTCGGCCAGATCGGATGGCTCGCCACCGCGATCTTCCTATTCTTCCGCCTCGTCCAGGGCGTCTTCGTCGGCGGTGTCGTTGCGGCATCCCACACGATCGGTACGGAATCTGTGCCGGAGCGGTGGCGGGGGCTGATGTCCGGGGCGGTCGGCAGCGGGGGCTCGGCCATCGGCGGCCTCCTGGCCTCCCTGGTCTTCTATCTCGTCTCGCTCATGGCGCCGGGCGAGGCCTTCGCCGACTGGGGCTGGCGGGTGATGTTCTTCTCGGGCCTACTGACCTCGGTGATCGGCCTGATCCTCTTCCGCAACCTCGAGGAATCCCCGATCTTCAAGGAACTGCAGGCCCGCAAGGCCGCGCTCCGGGAGGGTGCTCCGGCGAAGGCCTCGCCGATCCGCTCGCTGTTCTCGCCGTCCAACCGGGGAAGCTTCGCGGTCGCGACGCTCATCTCCTTCGGCGGCGGCGCGGCCTACTACCTCACGTCCGGCTACCTGCCGACCCTCCTCAAGCTCGTGAACGGCGTACCGAACGCCACCGCCTCGATGATCCTGATCGGCGCCAACGTGGCGGCGGCGATCGGCGCCTGCGGCATGGGCGAACTGAGCCAGCATATCGGGCGCAAGCGGTCGTTCTTGCTGATGGGAGTCATCCGCCTGTTCGCCTTTCCCGTTCTCTTCCTGACCATGGCGAACACGACGAGCCTCATGGGTGTCGCGGCCTGTGCCTTCCTTCTCTCGCTCATCGCCAACGCCAGCTACGCGCCGCTGTTGATCTTCCTCAATGAAAAATTCCCGACGGCGGTACGGGCCACGGGGACGGGCCTGACCTGGAATATCGGCTTCGCGCTGGGCGGCATGCTGCCGACGTTCGTCTCCCTCATCGCCGATGGGCCGACGCAGATCCCGATGGTGCTGACGGTCGTGATGACATGCGTCACGCTAGTCTATCTCGTTGGCGCCGTTATCACTCCGGAGACGCAGGGCAACCTCGACCGGGCGTGACGGCCCCCCATGCAGGCGGAGCCACCTCCCAGGGCGAGCGTTCTGCTGGTCCTCCGCCTGCACGCCCCTGACCAGTCCGTCCTTCCCTATTCCGAGGGAAGGACGATACGTGCTGGTCGAATCCCGGTGGGAGCGATGAAATGGCTCGTCTGCAATCCTCCGGCTTCTTCGATCTCGGCGATGGTCGACTGGAATATCATTTCGTCGGTCGACAGCCGGAGGTGGCCCCCACGCTTGTGTTGCTCCACGAAGGCCTCGGTTCGGCGATGCAATGGGGCGCTCTGCCCGAGACCCTCGCCCAAACGACAGAGTGCGGTGTCCTGGCCGTCTCCCGCCAGGGATATGGCGCGTCGAGCCCGGTGCCCTTGCCTCGCCCGGCCGACTATCTCGAGCACGAGGCCCGCACAGTCCTCCCGCGGTTACTCGACGCCGCAGATTTCAGGAGCGGCGTGATGATCGGCCACTCCGACGGCGCCTCGATCGCCGCTCTCGCCTTGGCGGAAGGCGATGCCCGCCTGCGGGGCGGTGTGCTGATCGCGCCGCATTTCTTCGTGGAGGAGGTCACGCTGTCCGCGATCCGGCGAACCCGAGCCGCCTACGAGCGGGGGCTCTTGAGGACCCGCCTCGGCCGCTGGCACACCGATGTCGAAGGGGCCTTCCGTGGCTGGAACGACGCATGGCTGGATCCGGCCCGGCGCGGATGGACGATCGAGGCTGCGCTGACACGCCTGACCGTCCCCGTGACACTTATACAGGGAACCGAGGACGCCTACGGGACGCAAGCCCAGATCGCTGCAGCCCGCAGATCGTGTCCACCCAGCCTGCTCACAGTCCGTGAGATGCCGGATGTCGGTCATGAACCACATCGCGAAGCTTTCGCGGACACGGTCGCTCTCATCTCGGCTTTCGTCGAGTATGTCTTGAAAGACGAACCAGGCTAAGGATCTGCACAATCCTGACGGCGCTATGATGAATGACAGAGCTGTCTCCGACAACAGAAGCACATCTTCAGTTCGCGGTTCTGCGAGAGGCCGAAACGCCACGTCTGCTATATGTCCCGCACTTCCGCAAATCTCCATTCCGCTTCCGGCCAGCATTTTCCATCACGAAGCACTTCTGTGAACGTCTTCGATGAGTGGTTTTCTGTCTATCGAATTTCGGCCAGCAAGGCATGAAAGCGAACGTCGGCCACATGCATACTCACGAGGGAAGCCAGGCATTGGCCTGCTTGAGGTGAGCGCCATTTGTTCGTTCAGGTGTGAGGCCTAGATCATGCTGCTATGCCACGCCATCTTCGGCCACTACCTCCCGCGTCACGGCGAATTGGCCAACACAGCCCGTAGTGCTCCGCATTTCACTGCGTTCGTGGTCAGCACGTGCAAGGCCGTTGCAAAGTTCTGCACCTGCCGCACATTGAAGCGGACCTACGGGCCTAAGATCGCGATCCTGCAAAATGCATGATCCGAGCAGGCCGCCGGCTCAGCCCGGATTGGATGGCGGATCGCCCTCCCGACCCTGAGCCGGCCGACAGGCGCCCTAGCCGTGATCGGTCCGCCGGATGCGCTGGCTTTGCTGCCCAAGGCCCTCTATCGCTAGCGAGACCGTGTCGCCCGGCTGCAACCAGACGGGCTTGGGCTTGATCCCCATGCCGACGCCCGGCGGCGTGCCCGTCGCGATGATGTCGCCGGGCAGGAGCGTCATGTATCGGGTGCAATAGGCGATGATCTCGCGAACGCCGAAGATCATCGTGCGCGAATTGCCCGTCTGACGGCGGGTTCCATTCACGTCGAGCCACATGTCGAGCTGCTGCGGATCGTGGATCTCGTCCTTTGTCACGAGCCAGGGTCCAATTGGACCGAACGTATCGCATCCCTTGCCCTTGTCCCATTGGCTGGACTGAAGCTGGAAGGCCCGCTCCGAGACGTCGTTCACGACGCAGTATCCGGCAACATGATCGAGGGCGTGCTCCTCGGTGACGTACTGCGCCGTCGATCCGATCACGACGCCGAGTTCCACTTCCCAGTCGAGCTTGGTTGAGTCGCGGGGCTGGATCGTGTCGTCGTTCGGCCCGCAGACGGCGCTCGGAGCCTTGAGGAAGATGATTGGCTCGCTCGGGATGGCCATGCCGGCCTCGGCCGCGTGGTCCGAGTAGTTGAGCCCGATGCAGATGAACTTCGAGAGGCCTGTGAAGGGAACGCCGAGGCGGGGGCTTCCTTCTACCCGGGGCAGGCGCGTCGGATCCGTCTGTGCGATCCTGGCGAGACCGTCGGGCGCGAGTTCGGACGGACCAAGATCACGGCACACCGACGAGAGGTCGCGGAGGACGCCTGCAGCATCGACCAGAGCAGGCCGCTCGGACCCAACCTCACCGTAACGACAGAGCTTCATCGATCATCTCCGGATCAAGGGCGAATCAAGTGGGAGGAAGCCGGTCCAGCGGGCGCCCCTTCGGCGAGAGAGCTGAGCCAGTCGCGGGCGAGGGGCACATCGGCCGGTGTCAGGTCGTGGCCGCAGGGTAGGACATGGTGGGTCGCTTCGGCGCCCAGCTCGGTCAGGCAAAGTGCCAGATCGGCCCCGAGTGCCGGCGGCGCGATCGTATCCGTCTCGCCCGAGACAACGACGGCGCGCTGCCCGACAAGGGCAGCGGCCGCGGTACCAGTCAGCGGTGGAACGGCGCGCAACAGGATCGCGCCCGTCAGAAGAGCAGGATGCAGAAGCATGAGTGCGGCCGCGATGTTGGCTCCGTTCGAGAAGCCGAGGGCAAGCGGAGGCCCGAAACCGTAACGGTCGCGGGCGGCCGCGACGAAGGCCGCCAGCTCATCGGCTCGGCGGACGACCTCGGATGAATCGAAACGACCGTCCGGATGGCGAGCGAAGTGGCGCAGCTTGCCACCTTCCGATACGGCTCCGCGGACGGCCAGCATCGGCGCGCCGGGGGCCGCTGCCTGGGCAAAGGGCACAAGCTCGTCTTCGTCACCTCCGGTGCCGTGCAGCAGGAGGAGCGGCGATCGGCTCCCTTCCGACGCATACCAGCGGTGGGCCAAGCTATCGAGGCTCACCGGCCTGCCTCCGACCCGAAACTGAGCCCGGAGTTGGCGGGGTGGGGCGTGACTCGCGTGAACGGGCGGCGTGTCGCCAGGAGTAGCACCACGATGCCCGTCAGCATCAGGCCCGTCATGAACCACAGGCCGGGCGTCAGGCTCCCCGTCGCGTTCCGGATCCAGCCCAGCAGGAAGGGGCTCACGAAGCCACCCGTGAGGCCAAGGCAGTTGATCAGCGCCAAGCCGCCCGCGGCCGAACGCTCGGGGAGATAGGCCATCGGGATGCCGTAGAAGATCGGCATCGCGCCGAAGAGCGTCGCGGTCGCGACGGAGAGCAGTGCCAGGACGACTGGAAGGTTCGCGCCGGCGAGGGACGCCCCAATCAGCGCGCAGGCACCGACACCGACACAGACGGCGTAGTGCCACCGCCGCTCTTGCCGTCGGTCAGAGCGTCGGGACAGCCACACCATGCCGATGCCGCCGATCGCATAGGGGATTACGGACCATAGGCCAATTTCGGCGGCTCCCTGGACACCGGCGGCCTGCATCATCACGGGCATCCAGAAGGTGATCGCATAGAGCCCGCAGACGAGGGTGAAGTACGCCAGCGCGAGGACGTAGATTCGTGGGTCGCGGAACGCCGCACCGAATGCATGGCCGCCGGCAGCCAAGTTCGCGTCCCGGTTGATCTCTGCCAAAAGGAGCATCTTCTCGGATGATGTCAGCCAGGGAGCATCTTGAGGCTTGTCGACGAGGATCCGGAGCGCGACGAGCCCGAGAAGCACGGCCGGCATGCCCTCCAGAAGGAACATCCACTGCCAGCCCCTGAGGCCGAGGACGCCCTGCATGCCTTCGAGGATGAAGCCTGAGACAGGTGCACCGATCACACCGGCGAGCATGCTGCCGCTCAGAAAAATTGCAGTCATTTCCGCCCGGCGGCGGTTCGGATACCAGAGCGTCAGATAGTACATCACCCCGGGGGCGAGGCCCGCCTCGAACGCTCCCAGGATCAGCCTCAGCGCGTAGAACGAATGGGGCCCGGTGATGAACATCGTTGCCGAGGAGGCGAGCCCCCACAGGATTAGGATGCGCGCCAGCGTTCGCCGGGCGCCGACGCGCTGAAGGACGAAGTTGCTCGGAACTTCGCACAGAAAGTAACTGACGAAAAATAGTCCGGCGGCGAGGCCGTAAACCGCGTCGTTGAAGCCCAGCTCCGCGCGCATGTGCAACTGCGCATAGCCGATATTCACCCGGTCGAGATAGGCAGCCACGTAGCATGCGAAGAGGAACGGCAGCAGCCGCCACTGCAATTTTCGATAGAGTGCGGCGCTATCCACATCATCCGTCTCGAATGACTTAGCCGGCGGTCGGCCAAGCACGGGCGGATCACCTCCGGGCGTCACGTCCATTTTCATGATCTCCCTATTCTGTTCCGGAACTTCCGTCCGGTTCGAAGGCACGCCGGGCGCAAGTTCTCTCGCGCTCGCCCTCAGAGACGTGAGAACCAGTCCTCAAGTTCGATATTGAGGGGGAGGAGGATGCGAACGACGCAGTTGTACCAAGCCGTCGTCAGGACCAGTTCTAGTCGCTCCTGCTCGTCCAGGAACCCGCACAATTCGGCCCAGAGGCCGTCATCGACACGGCCGGTCCGCGTCACGTCGCGAGCGAAGCGCATGACGGCGCGTTCGGAAGCGGTGAACCGGTCATCCGTCTCGAACTGCGCAAGCTGCTCCAGCTTGGCTTGGGACAGCCCGGCCTTCACCGCCGAGTTCCAGTGATGCGCGACCTCGTAGTCAGCCCGCGTCTCAAGCCCGACCGTCAGGACGGCTAGTTCGCGAAGTTGCCGGTCGAGCAGAGTGCTCTGGCGCAGCGACATCGCCATCGCGAGAACCCCGTCACACAGCGCAGGCGCGTTGGCGACGGCGAGAAAGACGTTCTCGACCGGCTTTCCCCGCAGCGCTTCCAGGCGGTCGAACAATCCCTGGTGATCTGGTCCGACGCTGGCCCGGCTCGCGTTCCCAATCCTCGGCACTTCGAGCTCCCAATCAGGGCGTTTGCGCGGAGTGGCGGACCGTGAAGGTAGAAGCCGTCAGCCCAGCGTCAGCGTCGTATAGCGCGCCGGGTTGCATCGATATAATGATATCGATGCATTCAATTGATCGATGCCGTCGATCGAACGGGCAGACCGATGGAACTCCGTCACCTGCGTTACTTCGTGGCTCTGGCTGAGCACCTGAGCTTCACCCGGGCCGCGCGGCAGACGCACATCACCCAATCGACCCTGTCTCACCAGATCCGGCAACTGGAGGATCAGGTCGGGCAACGCCTGTTCGACCGCGTCGGCAAGCGCGTGTTCCTCACTGAAGCCGGGCAGAACCTGCTGCCCCGTGTCCTACGGGCCCTCGGCGAACTGGACGAGGGCCTTCGGGCGCTGTCCCCCCAGGATCAGGTCCTGACCGGTTGGCTTAGGATCGCCGCGACGCACACCTTTAACGTCAATCTCGTCCCCGCCTGCCTGACCGAGTTCCTCACCCGCAATCCTTCGATGCGCGTCGTCGTGGAGGAACTCGCCGCTAGCGTGATCGAGGAGCGGCTCCTGGCCGGTGCCCTCGATCTCGGTATCTCCTACAGGCCGGACCACCAGCAGGATCTCGCCTTCGAACCCCTCTATGACGAGCCTCTGGATCTCGTGCTTTCGCCTGAACACCGGTGGGCAGCCCGGAAATGGGTCCGCATGGCGGAACTCCACCATCAGCCGGTCGTGTTGCTCTCACCGGAATTCACCACCCGCAGGCTGCTGGATGACTGCTTCCGGCAATGCGGCGCCGTCCCGCACCTCGTCGCAGAGATGAACACGATCGGTCCCATCCTCGGCCTCGTTCGGCGTATGAACATCGTCGCGATCCTGTCGAGACAGGCCGTCCCAGAGGATGGGACGCTTTTGTCGGTTCCTCTCGAAACTCCCACGCCCATGCGGAGCCCTGGCGTGCTATTGCGCCGGAACGAGGTCCTGCCTCCGCACGTCGCATCCTTCCTGCACACGCTCCGACGAGCCTGCGATAAGACTTCTCATTCGACGCGTCGGTTGTAGCGGGGATGTCGTCGCGGGAGCTCGCCAGTGTGTCCACGACCGCTACGGCGAACGAGCCCGAATTGGAGTCAGATATGGCAGCCAAGCAGGTCACCCTCACCTTCGACAACGGCCCCACACCACATGTGACGGATCAGATCCTGGGGATCCTAGACCGGGCCGGAATCAAGACCACCTTCTTCGTGATCGGGCAGAGGCTCGACGACCCCGCTGCAGCCGATCTCATGCGGGCTGCTCATACAGCGGGGCATTGGATCGGAAATCACACCTTTACGCATTCGGTGGCACTCGGGGACCGGACGGACCGGGACTATGCGCTCCGAGAGATCGAGGAGACGCAGCAAAGGATCGGTTCGCTGACGCGACCGGAGAAGCTCTTCCGCCCCTACGGGAACGACGGACTGATCGGCCGGCATCTGTTGAGTCGGGCGGCGCTCGATCACCTCCTCGCCGAACGCTACACGACGATCACCTGGAACAGCGTCCCCGGTGACTGGAAGGACGCGGACGGCTGGGTCGAGACCGCGATGGCCCAGGTGCGGGAGCAGGACTGGAGTGTCATGGTCATTCATGACATCGAGGCTGGATGCCTCGTCCGGTTGCCTGAGCTGCTTCAACGTCTGACAGATCTTGGAGCGACCTTCGAGCAGGCGATTCCGAGGTCGGTGATTTTGACCGAAGCGGGACGGACTGTGTCGATGTCTCCGGACTTCATGGCCGATTGATCGGCACACCCTCGCAGGGCGTGCGACAGATCTGCCGGCATCATCGATCGATGGCATCGATTGAAACGACGAAAATATATCATCGCAACACTGCAAAATGGCCTGCTATGCTTCGTAGCGAGATTTGGCTCGGTCGGGACGACGCGAATTATTCGAACAGGATCGCGCCGCGGAAGCCAAGCTCGCAATGGGGGATTTGGAATGGCCGATGCGTCCAAGACGCGCGTTGCTATCGAGCAAGCGTCTGAGAACGAACGAGCCAGGATCTATCGGAAGATCAGCCTCCGGCTGATCCCGATGATTTTCCTATGCTATGTCCTGAACTACATCGACCGTGTAAACGTCAGCTTCGCCAAGTTGACGTTCCAGAGTGACATCGGCCTGTCGGACGCGAGTTACGGCTTCGGCGTCGGCATCTTCTACGTCGGGTACATCCTCTTCGAGGTGCCGAGCAATCTTCTCCTTGGCCGCATTGGCGCGCGGAAGACGCTGACACGTATCATGTGTCTGTGGGGCCTCGTGTCCTGCTCGATGGCGTTTGTGACGAGCCCGGCGACCTTCTACCTGGCCAGGATCCTACTCGGTGCGGCCGAAGCTGGCTTCTTCCCGGGCATCGTCCTCTACCTCACCTTCTGGTTCCCCCATCGCCTGCGCGGGCGGGTGATGTCGCTGTTCGTCCTCGCCATTGCGGTGTCGGGCATCGTAGGCGGACCAGCCTCCGGTTGGATCATCCAGCACCTCGCTGGCGCGGCCGGCTTCAAGGGCTGGCAATGGCTGTTTCTCGTAGAGGGGGCGCTGCCGGTACTCGTCGGAGTCGGCGCGTTCTTTGTGCTGAGTGACCGACCCGCGGATGCCGCCTGGCTGACGCCACGGGAGAAGGCGATCGTGGCGGCCGATCTCTCATCCGGGACCTTCGAACAGGGACACGCGCCAGCGAGGGCCTTCCTGTCGGCCCTGCGAAATCCGAAGCTGTGGATCGCGACCTTCGGATATTTCTCCATCACCTGGGCGGGGACCGTTCTGAACTTCTGGGCGCCGACGATTATCCAGCGATCGGGCGTAGCCGACGTGTTCAGCGTCGGGCTCTTGTCGGCGATCCCCTATTCCGTGGGTGCCGTCGGCATGCTCCTGCTGTGCCGTAGTTCGGACCGGCGGCTCGAGCGGCGGTGGCATTTCGCCCTATCCGCCTTCCTGGCCGCGACGGCCGCCCTCGCCATCTCCCTCGTCGCGCAGAACGTTGCGGCGGCCATCGCCTGCCTGGCCCTGCTCGCCATCGGCTATCTGTCGGCGACCGCCCTGTTCTGGACCATACCGGTGCGCTTCCTGACCGAAGCCGAAGCCGTGGGAAGTCTCGCCTTCATCAGCAGCATGGGGCAGGTCGGAAGCCTGGCGGCGCCAATCGCGTTCGGATTTTTCACGAGCCTGACGGGCGGTCTCGCCGTCTCGACGGGTCTCGTCGCTTTCGTCCTTGCCACCGGCGGAATGGCTATTCTCTCCCTCCGCAAGCCGCGTTTGGTTGAAAGACCTCTGTCATCAAAGCCAATAAACACGGGCTGCGACTTCGGCACGCGGTCGTGACATCGCTCCTGTCGCTAGTGTCCAATTCCACAGCGGGCATGCTCTGAAGCGGATCGGCCGCTTACGGCCAGACTACGTCTCGCCGGATCGTCGGGGCGCGTAGGACCGACCGTTTCGCTTCGCGCTCAACCCGGCCATTCGGGGTACACCGCCGTGTTCTCCGAAGCGGACGCTCCGGCAGCGCCACGCGTAAGACGGTGGATCGCGCGCACCTGCTCTCGATTGTCGAGAAGATCCAGGCCAGGAATGCCGCCCCGCTGATCCGCGCTGAGGCCGTCGCGGCGGATGCGTCTTCATTCGGGCCTGCCTGAACAAGGTGGAGAATCAACCCGAACGCGCCCGCGCTGAGGCGTTCTGGGACCGCGTCATGCAGGAAGTCGCCCAACATCGGCTACGGTATCGCCTTCGGGCGCGCGATAGTCGCTCTCCCGAGGAGCGACCTGGCGCAGGTCAGCCCATCGCATTGCGGAGTTCGCCTACGTGGATGTCGTCGAGATCCATCGCTCGCCGTGGCGGACCATCGGCCTCTTCCTGGCCTCCGTCGGTTTCGCGGCCTTCGCCGGCTGGCTGATCTATGCGCACCCGACAATCGGGCGCACGGCCGTGACGCCCGGAAGCTTCGCCGAGTTCGAGGCCTATGCCGGCGTCGCGTTCTTCGGCCTCTGCACGGTGCTGATCTTCCCCAAGCTGTTCCAGTCGAAACCGGTGGTGTCCGTCGGGCCGCGTGGGATCTACGATCGCAGGCTGTCGACCGACTGGATCCCCTGGGAGACGATCCGCAGCGTGACCCCGATGCAAATCCAGCGGCAGCGCATGCTGGTGCTGGAGATCGACCCGACGGCCGACGCGCATCTGTCCTGGACGAAGGGGGCGCGCCGCAGGGCCAAACTGAATCGGGTCTTCGGGCGGTCCGGTTACTGGATGACGGCGGCCGATCTGCGCGGCGGCTTCCCGGCATTGGCCGAGGCGGTGTCCGCGGCCCGGCGCAACGCGTAGCCTGGGGTCCGCCGGCTATTCCATCGCCGCCCGGTCGCTCATCCGGGAACTGACCCGGTGATCGCGGCTCTCCAGCCCGGCTGTCGACGAAATCACGACGTCGGACAGGCCGAGCCACGAGGCCATCAATCGCAACTCCGCGAGTATCCGCTCCATCGTAGCCGCCGGCGCACCCGGCTCTTGATGCGCGCGTAGGACGATCAGCGCCCCGGCCCGTCGATCCGCCTTCAGGTCGACCCTGGCTACCAGCGCGCCGTCCATGAGGAACGGCAGCACGTAGTAGCCGTGCTCGCGCTTGTGGGCGGGCGTGTAGATCTCGAGGCGGTACCGGAATCCGAAGAGGCGCTCCGTCCGTGGCCGGTGCCAGACGAGCGGGTCGAACGGCGACAGGAGGGCCGCGCCGCGGTGACGGCGGCCGGGCCGGGCATCCCTGTGCAGGTACGCCTGCTGCTGCCATCCGCGGACGGTCACGGGAATGAGCACGCCCTCCTCGACGAGCTGCTCGATGGGCAGGCGCGCCTCGGTCGGCGAAAGGCGGTAGTAGTCGCGCAGGTCGTTCGCGGTCGCCACGCCGAGCGCCTCCGCGGATCGCGCGACGAGTTCGCGCCGGGCGTCCACCGGAGCCGGGGTCGGTCGGGCGAGGACGGAGCGGGGCAGCACCCGTTCGGGCAGGTCGTATACGCGCTCGAAGCTGCCCCTCCGATGCGTCGACGCCACGAGTCCTGCCCAAAAGAGCCATTCGAGCGCGTGCTTGGCATCGCTCCAGACCCACATGCCCTTGGACGCCTTCGGGCCCGAGACGTCGGAGGCAGCCAGCGGGCCCTCCTGCCCGATCCGGGCGAGCATGGCGTCCGCCTCCGCGCGCCGCTCGCCCGCGAACGCCTTGAGCTGGTTCCATACGCCGTGGCCCTGGCGGGCGCGGTCCATGCGCCAGCGCAGCAGAGGCTGGAGATCGATCGGCAGGAGGGACGCCTCGTGACCCCAGTACTCGAAGAAGCGCTTCGAGCCTGCGACAGCCAGGGCATCGAGGGCGCCGCGGTCGTAGGGCCCCAGGCGCGAGAACAGCGGCATGTAGTGGGCGCGGACGAGGACGTTCACGCTGTCGATCTGGAGCAGGCCCAGGCGGCCTATCTGCCGACGCATCCGCGAGACGGCGATCCCGTCCGACAGCGGGCGCATGCCGAGGCCCTGGGCGGTCAGCGCGATGCGGCGCGCTTCGGTAATCGACAGTTCCAGCTTCGATCCAGCCATGGGATGGGCGGGGAGGCGGGCGTCACGATCCTACGGCCGCAGGTGCTGACCTTCGGAGGATACCCTCCACCGTCATCTGCTCAGCGGATCGTGTGGCTGGCGGCCTCGACGGTGGCTGGCCGGGACGGCTTGTTGAACACCGTCTGGCAGCCCGGACTCAGGCGCGCCCTGTTCCGGACCATGCAGGCCGTGATCCGGTCACGGTCCGGGATCTCGCTCAGGCAGAGCTTGAATGCGTCTCCTCGGCACAGGCGCGCCGCCTCGGCATCGTCGGCCCTGGCGGGCGTGCCGACGAAGGGCGTCGATGCGACGACGACGGCGGACAGACAGACGATTGCTTTCATGGTGCCGAGGTGCCCGATCTGGATCCTTCCGAAGGGCGGGCGTCCGATGGGCCAAGTGGCATCTGCGCTCGCCGATCCCACAACAGGATCCGGAACCTCGGGTTCCGCCCGGGGATGCCGCCCCATGCGCCCGGCACAGGCGCACCATTCGTGGGCAGGGCCAGCGGCCCGGTCTACCGGTCGCAGCGGCCGTCGATCCGGTCCTGAAGACCAATCGCGACATAGACGAAGGCGCCGAGCAGGGCGACGGCCGTGGGCGTCGCAAACAGGAGCCACGTGTAGTCGTGCGGGCTCATCGCAGCTCCTTCGCACCCAGGGGGAGGGGCGTGCCCGCCCATGGATGGACCCGAACGGCGGGAAGCGATAGCCGGCCGGGCCTCAGGCTCGGCTTCCCGGCTACCTCGTGGCGCAGCGCTTCAGGGTGAACGGCTCGCCGGCCTTGAAGCCGCGTGCGATCGACGCGATCATCGTGTCGCCGGCGACCGAGAGCGTCCATCGCGCCTTCCTGGCCGAAGGACCGCCGCCGCAGACCTCGTCGAGCTTCCATCCGAAGCTGCCGGCCGTACCGCTCCCAAGAAAAAACGCCCCCGACGTTTCTGACGAGGGCGCGAGGTGCGTTGAGGACGACCCATGCGTCAGGTCACTGGTATAATGCATGCCAGAGCGAGAGGTGCAACTCCCAAGTCCCGGCCACCTAGCTTGCGATCCGCGCTGGGACCACAACGGCTGCCTCGATCCAGTTTGCAGTCGGGATGGCGTACAACGCTCGGCCGACGACACGCGAGAGTGCATGACATCGCTGCTGCAGATCTCATCGACCGACACGAGTACGATACTGGCCCTCAACAACGCGCACGCGGCCGAGCTCTCCCTGCTCGACGAGGAAGGTCTCTCCGAGCTCGTGGCGGGGAGCTTCCACGTACGCCGGATTGGCCGCAATGACGCTTTCCTTATCGCCCTCGATGAGCGGCATCCGACCTATGCGAGCCCGAACTATCTATGGTTCCGCAGTCGCTACCCGCGCTTCGTGTACGTCGACCGGGTCGTGGTCGCCGGCATTGCCCGCGGCCTCGGCCATGCGCGGCGGCTCTACGAGGATCTCTTCCGGAAGGCCCGCGAGGCCGGTCACGACCTGATCGTGTGCGAAGTCAACTCGATGCCGCCCAACCCGAGCTCGGACGCCTTCCACGCCCGGCTCGGTTTCGAGGAGGTCGGCGCAGCCACCATTCTCGGCGGAGCCAAGACCGTCCGCTATCTCGCTCATCGCCTGCCCGGCCCACGCTGACCTTGCACGAGCCGACGGCAAGTCCATACAGACAGGCCAGTCAGGTTCGTCGACGCCCGCGCTTTCCCGATGCCTCCCGAGGCCGCGCGGCACGCTCGAAGCCGGCCCAGGGATCCTTGCCGAGCGCCGCCAAGCGACCGGGCAGGGTGGCGACGTCGAAGCGCGCTCCGGAACCGAGGGACGGGAGTTCGTCCCAGCCGACCGGCACCGAGACCGGCGCTCCCGCGCGGGCGCGGGTCGAGAAGGCCGCGACCGCGGTCGCACCACGCTGGTTGCGCAGGTAGTCGATGAAGATGCGACCGTCCCTGGCCTTCTTCGACACGGTCGCGACGTAGCGGTCGGGCGCGTCCCTGGCCATCTCGGAGGCGAGCCCCTTCGAGAACGCCTTCGCCTCATCCCACCCAGCCTTCGGTTCGACCGGGACGACGACGTGCAGTCCCTTGCCGCCGGTGGTCTTGACGAAGGCGCCGAATCCCGACGTTCGCACCCGTTCGCGGACCTCGAGCGCGCCGGCGACGAGGTCGGTCCAGGCCACCCCGTCCCCGGGATCCAGATCGAAGACCAAGCGGTCCGGCCGATCCGGGTCCGCGGCCGTCGCGCCCCAGGGATGGATCTCCAGGACGCTCGCCTGGACCAGGGCGCGCAGGCCATCCGGGTCGCCGATCACGACCGCCTTCCCGGTCCCGCCTTCGAGGACGCGGAGAAGGCGTTCGTCGATCCCGGACCAGCCGTGCTTCTGGTAGAAGCACGAGCCGAGGCCAGCCGGGCACCGGACGAGCGACAGAGGCCGGTCGATCACGTGCGGCAGGATGCGCTCGGCGATCTCGGCGTAGTACTCCGCCAGCCCCTCCTTCGTCAGGCCGACGTCGGGCCAGAGCACGCGATCTGGATGCGTGAGCGTCACGGTCGACTCCGCGGTTCTCCGCTTCGGCGCCCGTGAGCGCGCCGGCGCCGCCTTCCGCGCGACCCCGTCGGGCGCCACGCCGGTCCGGATGGTCTTGAAAGACGCATGCCGCAGTTGACCGTCGGCGGTCCATCCGCGGAACGTCACCTCGCAGACGAGACGAGGCTCCACCCATCGTGCATTGCGGCGCGCCAGGGGCGGCAGTTCGGCGTCGAACGGCGGCGCTGGGATCCGCAGGGACTCCAGCTTCACCCAGAGCTCGCGCGCGACCGCGTCGCCTAACCCCGTACCCACCCGTCCCACGTGGACGAGGGTGCCATCCTGGTGTGTTCCCAGGATCAACGAGCCGACGGATTTAGGGGCCGTGCCTGAGGGCATGAAGCCCGCGACGACGAAATCCTGGGAGCCGGTGCATTTCACCTTGCGCCAGAGATCGCTTCGTCCGGAGCGGTAGGCCGCGTCGGCCCGCTTGGCGACGATGCCTTCGAGCCCGAGGCGGCAGGCATGGCGGGCCATGGCCGCACCGTCGTCGATGAGATGCTCGCTGAACCGGATCCGGTCGGCGGACCCCGCATCGGCCAGGCTCTGCAGCAGCAGAGCCTTGCGCTCGGTCAGGGGGAGGGCGCGGATGTCCTTGCCGTCGATGTAGAGCAAGTCGAAGGCGTAGAAGAGCGCCGCGCCCGTGTAGCCGTCAGCGAGGGCCTGCTGAAGCGCCGCGAAGCTCGAGATGCCGCTCGCGTTCTCGACGACGATCTCGCCGTCGATCAGGGCGGAGGGCAGCTTCAGCTTCTGGAGGGCCTTCGCGATCGGCTCGAACTTCGCCGTCCAGTCGAGGCCGGATCGCGTCGACAGCTTCACGGCACCTCCGTCGATGCGCGCCTGCATGCGGTAGCCGTCGTGCTTAATCTCGTACAGCCAGCCCTCTCCGGTCGGCGCCGCGTCGACGAGGGTCGCCAAGGCCGGCTCGACGAAGGGCGGCAGCACGGCCTTGCGGGCGCGCGGGGACCGGGCCGAGGCGGTCTTCGTCACGCGCGTCAAGGCAACTTTC
The DNA here is from genome assembly GCF_900116245.1 of Methylobacterium sp. yr668. Taxonomy (NCBI): domain Bacteria; kingdom Pseudomonadati; phylum Pseudomonadota; class Alphaproteobacteria; order Hyphomicrobiales; family Methylobacteriaceae; genus Methylobacterium; species Methylobacterium sp. yr668. The sequence continues at coordinate 30,534 of NZ_FOZY01000038.1, forward strand.
GCACGTGCCGCGTGGTCGGGTCTGATCTCGCCGCCGGCGGCGAGATCGCGGTTGGTCCGGCCCGACAGGACCGACGCATCGTGCTCGCCGAGGATGTCGCCCTCGCGGCGGGCATGCTCGTCCTCGGCCTTCATCAGCAGCCACGGCTGCCTCTTCTCGCCGCCGCGACCCTTCATGCGCACGAGATGCCAACGGCCGCCGAGCCGCTCTCCGTGCAGAACGAACTCGAGGTGGCCCTTCTCGAGACCGGCGGTCGCATCGCCGACCGGTTCCCAGGAGCCGATGTCCCAGACGATCATGGTTCCGCCGCCGTACTGGCCCTTGGGGATCGCCCCTTCCCAGCGCAGGTAGTCGAGGGGGTGGTCCTCGGTGCGGACGGAGAGCCGCTTCTCGGCCGGCGATAGGCTCGGCCCGCGGGTGACGGCCCAGCTCTTGAGCACCCCGTCCATCTCCAGCCGCAGATCGTAGTGCAGGCGTCGGGCGTCGTGCTTCTGGACGACGAAGCGCGCCTTGGCGGTCTTCCGGCCACGGCGCCCACGAGGCTCGGGCGAGGACTCGAAGTCCCGCTTCTCGCGGTACGGCTTGAGGAGTTCGGACATGACTTCCGGCAAACCGCGCGGCCGATCGCCGGTTCCGGGATGCCGCTTCGACTGCGGGGGCAGGCAAGATCTCGCAAGTTATCCACAGGGCAAACTGTGCAGGAACGAGTCGAGAGCGACTCTCGTTGAGTCGCCGAATTCGTGGTCGGCATCGCATCGACTCATCGCCGGCGACGAATACTTGTGCGAATTCTGGAGGCTGCGGTGGCATCTCGCGCCAATTGGAAGGGGCACCTGCGACTTTCACTCGTCTCCTGCTCCGTCGGGCTGTATCCGGCGATCAGCTCGTCGCGGGACCTGAAGTGCCACACGATCAACCGTGAGACCGGCAACCGCGTGAAGCAGCTGCTGGTCGACTCGGTGACCGGGGAGAGTGTCAACCGCGATGACCAAGTGAAGGGCTGCGAGGTCGCCAAGGACGACCTCGTCCCCGTCGAGGACGAGGAGCTCAGCGAGATCGCGCTGGAAAGCACGCATACGATCAACATCGAGGCGTTCTGCAAGCGCGAGGAGGTCGACGAGCGCTACCTCGACAAGCCCTACTACCTCGCGGCCGAGGACAAGGTCTCGCGCGAGGCGTTCGCCGTCATCCGGGATGCGATGAGGAAGAAGGGGATGGCGGGCCTGGGCCGGATCGTCATCTACAAGCGGGAGCGCATCGTCCTGATCGAGCCCTACGGCAAAGGCCTGCTGGCGACCCTGCTGCGGTACCAGGACGAGATCCGGTCGCCCACCGCCTACTTCGAGGACATGCCGGACGGCAATCCGACCGACGAGATGCGGTCCCTGGCTGAGGAGCTGATCGCCCGGTCGACGAGGAAGTTCGATCCGTCGAAGTTCGAGGACCGCTACGAGGAAGCGCTGATCGCGCTGGTCAAGGGCAAGGCGAAGAAGCCCGAGAAGGGCAAGGGTCGATCGAAGGTGGCGGCACCGAGCTCCAGCAACGTCGTGAACCTGATGGAGGCCCTCAGGCGCAGCATCGACTCCGAGAAGGGTGGATCCTCCGCTCAGCCGGCCGCTGCCCGGAAGAAGGCGGGTTCGAAGCGGTCGCGGCTAAATTCGAACCGCGGCGCGGGCAAGGCGACGTCCTCGAAGTCGCGGAAGGCCGCGTGATGGCCGCTCGTCCGCTCCGGCCTCCGGCCCTGGCCCTCTCCCGTAGCGCCGCACGGCGGCGACGGGCGTGCCGTTTGCTCGAGAGACTCGGCTACGACCCGCTCGGGTTCTCCTCCAACAAGGATGCGGAGGCGTGGCTGGAGGAGGACACGCCGGAAGCCGCGATCGTGGACGATCCCTGCGATAGAGAACTGGAAGGCCTGTTCAGCGTCCTCAAGGCGCGGAACGTCGATCTGATCGCCCTGGATGGCCCGCCGCCGCAGCCTTCCAGGGCGTGAGGCTGGAAATTCCGGTCACGACATGGCGACATGACCGAGCCGGGTCTTGGCGAACTGAGGCTGACCGAAGCGGGCCTTCGGTATCAGGTAGTTGACGAGAGCGGCGACGAGATCACAAGGGACGAGTTCCTTGTGCTTCTCGAGTATGAATTCGGCATAGTTTGCGTTGCCGGACACGCCGCAGGCGAGGCAATATCGAACCACGGCCTCGGTCGAGCGTCCTTGAAGCGATAGATACGTGTCGATATTCTTCACGAACACGGTATCCGCAAACACCGTCCGACCTCTGGCCATGTGATCCCTGTGCCGGGTCGCGTACCGCCAATTCTCATTGGTCAGATGCAGCACCTCGAAATCTTGTCCGCGCATGTAGGCGACGGTCTCGTCGAAGTGCGGCTCCCCCTCGTAGGCCGGCATGAAACGGAGCTCGGCCTGTACGACGGCGGCCCCGGCGATGTGCTGCCGGGCGTCGCGCAGGACCAAGCCGTCTATGCCCTCCAGATCGCTCTTGAAATAGTCGAGACCTGAGACCCCGATTTCATCGAGGGCATCCGACATGCGCTTGGCTTTGACCTTGTGAACCGCTTTGACCCGTGCCAGATCCCGGAGGCCGAACGCCTCGAGGACCTCCTGCTTGTCCTCCAGCAGTGAGGACGCGTAGATGAAGTGCTTCTCGCGGAATTCATAGTCTCCCGCGGTAGGAGCGATGACACAGTTGATAGGCGAGTACCGACCGAACTTCGATCTGTTGGAGCCTACAGACAGAGCGTCGAGCGATATGAAGTGGATCGCGCTAGCGATCTCGGATGGGACGCGCACGATCGCCTCGCCCGAGGATCCGAAATCCGCCATGTTGAGAAAACCGTTGAGGCACGCCGTTATTGTCCGCGCATCCTTCTTGGCGTCATCACTTATCGCTTCGACACGATCGGCGAATTCCTCGACGGAAAAGCTCCGCAGAAGGGCCGAGCACGTGCCGAGGAGGTCGCTGTCGAATGGATTCTCCAGGACTATTGCCGAGATGTAGTTGACCGCGTTCGGCAGGTCGCCTTGTTGGAAGCTGACGACCGAAAGTCCGATCAAGGCTCGAGGGTTTCTGTCTTCTACCTTGAGTATCGCCTCCAGAAGATTTCTGGCTTCTTGGTGCCGTCCCGCTTGGATATCGGCGTTGGCTCGATCGAGAGCTTCATCGACGGACATCTCGGCCATTCTATTGCGCCCACGCTGGAGATTGCAGGTGGCTTATGCAAGCGCGCGAAGGGTCCTTGGCGCAGCCTGGCAAGACACCGCGACAGTGACCTGAGGCATGGTCCGCCACATCTGTCTTAAGGGTTAACGCTTGCTTATGCCGGTTGGCCGCTCGAGCCGCCGGGATGGAACTGTTGTTGCCCCCTAAAAACCGGACAGGGTCTCCTGGGTTGATCGGGTGATGAACTCGCGCGGCGAGCGGTAGCCGAGCGCGCGATGAGGATGAAGGTCGTTGTAGTGCGCCAGCCAAACGGGGAGCTGGCGCAGCACGCTCTCGGCATCCGGTAGCACCGAGACACGCACGTAGTCGCGTTTCAAGGTTCGCACGAACGCTTCGGCCATGCCGTTGCTCTGCGGGCTCTCCAGCGGCGTCGTCTTCGGTATCAAGCCGAGTTCGCGGGCGAAGCGGCGCGTGTCGCGGGCGACGTAGCAACTGCCGTTGTCAGTCAGCCACTCGATCAGGCTCGGTAGCTGGTTGACCGCCCCGAAGCGATGCTCGACGGCCGCCACCATCAGGTCGCGGACGTCCTCGCCCGTGATGCCCGCCGTGGTCGCCACGTAGCTCATCGCTTCCCGATCGCAGCAATCGAGCGCGAAGGCGACCCGCACACGCTCACCGTTCTCTGCTGCGATCTCTAGCCCGTCCGAGCACCAGCGCGTGTTGCGCGTGGCCACCGCCACCTTGCCCTCGTGACGGCGCGTCTCGGCTCCGCCCACATGTCGCTGCAGCAGGAGACCGTGCACCTTCATGACCCGGTAGACCCGCTTGGCGTTCGGTGCAGGCCGACCGTCCCGCTCGGCCTGCCGGCGCAGAAGGGCATGGACGCGCCGATAGCCGTAGGTCGGCAGATCGGCGATGAGCGCCTGGATCGCGCCGAGCAACGCGGCGTCGGGTGCAGGCGGACGGCCGCGTCGGCCCCTGGGCTTCCAGGCGGGGGAGGCCTGCCTGGACGAGGCGAGGTGCGGGCGTGACACGCTCAAAGCTGCGGCCACAGCGCTCACCGGCCGTCCCCCGGCCACGAGGTCACGCGCGAGGGCAACTTTTTGGGGGCGGCGACCCGCTCCATCGCCTCGCGCAGGATCTCGGTCTCGAGCGTCTTCTTGCCCAGGAGCCGCTGCAGTTCGCGGATCTGCTGCTGGGCAGCCCGCAGCTCGGAGGCTGGCACCACCTCTTCACCGGCACCGGCGGCCGTGAACGCGCCGCGCTCCATCAGCCGACGCCACGTGAACAGCTGGTTGGCGTTCAGCCCGTGGCGGCGGGCGACGAGCGAGACGGACTGACCGGGCAGATAGGTCTCCTCGACGAGGCGCACCTTCTCCTGCGTGGTCCAATGTCGACGCCGCTGGACGGAGGTGATCACCTCGACGCGTTCGGCGCGGGGCGGGTCGTTAGAACTCACCATACGGTCGGTCATAGGCACACACTTCCATAAGCGTGAGCCCCTGTCCGGTCATTTTGGGGGCTACTTCAGGAACCGGAGGCTCTCGGTCAAGGCCAGGACATCTGCTTATGAGTGACGCGTTTCGCTCCGTTCCTTTCCGATCCGGATCGATTGAAGGCCGTCCGCATCTCTGGTCGGCCTTTTCCGAAGCGATTGTTCCGCTTTCGGCCAGCATCTGCCACCACGACGCGCCCATCTGAACGTCCAAAATGGGTGGATGAACGAACCCGCTCGCGCGGGAGGGGTGGCAGCGTCGACGTCGGCGGGTTGAGCCGAAGGCCCTGCGCCGATTGAGCGTCGCCCGGCCCGGGCGGACGATCCCGGCTCCCTTCGAGCGGAGCCATCCCATGACCGTCCTTGCCGTTCCCGCCGCTGCCGGCGGCTCGCTGCGTCAGCGCCTGATCGACGACATGACCCTGCGCCGGTTCTCCCGGGCGACGCAGCGCAACTACATCCGCGACGTCGGGCGGCTGGCCGCCTTCCTGCGGCGATCGCCCGATACCGCGACCGGTGACGACCTGCGCCGCTTCCAGATCGCCCAGCAGGAACTCGGCCTCGGCGTGCCG
>NZ_FOZY01000001.1:0-9524 GCF_900116245.1 Methylobacterium sp. yr668
GCGCGCGGGGCTGATCAGTTTCCCCGGGCCGCCTCCTGCAGGATCAACTTGTCCAGGGTGAGATCCGCGATGGCTTTTCTGAGCCGCTGGTTCTCCGTCTCCAGATCCTTCATCCGCCGGACCTGATCCGACTTCAGGCCGCCGTACTCACGCCGCCAGCGGTAGTACGTCACCTCGCTCACGCCGATCGCGCGGATCGCCTCCGCCACGCTCTGGCCTTGGCCGACCAGCACGTCCGCCTGCCGCAGCTTTGCGACAATCTCCTCAGGCTTGGGTCGCTTCCTCGACATCGATCCGTCCTCCAGGCTCGAAAGCCATACCAAAGGGCGGACCACTTCATTGGGGGCGGATCAGTCGACATCAGCTGGGCGGTGTCCTGCAGCGAGAGCAGGTTCTGACGCGTGGCGGCCGACAGGGTGATCGAAGACATGGATCGCTATCTTTCTGACTCAACGCGCCGCTTTTTCGGCGGGCTCATGGACAACGGCGCTCGAAATTGATCAAGCTCGACTCGGAAACAATGCAGAAATTAAATTACCGAAGTGAACAGAAATATAACGACGCGCGTTGCCGGCGACTATACTTTTCATGGAACTGAGACACGTCGAGTCGCCCAAGGGTTGATTCTGAAGTGACATGCCGCGTCAGGAGAGGGCCGAGGGTTTCCACCGCAATGCGCAGCATCGAGCCCTTCTCGCGCTTGGCCCCATTGTAGCCCGCTCGCTCGCCGCTCTCGGCCGAGGAGCGCGAGGTCCGGCCGTCGAGCATGGCCGCCGTCGGCTCCGGCGTCCGATCCGCGGCGAGGTGCAGCACCGCGCGCGGATCCTCGGCCCGTTGCTCGAAGCAGCCACCTGATAGTCCGCGCTGCGCCTGCCGATACACGGCAAACCAGGGCGGCAGGTCGCGCGGCCTCAGCCGCCACGGGCAGCCGGTCCTGACGATGTGGCGCAGCGCGCTGAACACCTCCCGCAACGCATGCTCGCGCTGACCGGCATCCCCGCGCAGCAGCGTCAGTTCGGGCGCGACCGGCGCCCGCTCCTCATCGGAAACGTCGGGCAGATACGGCTCGTGGGCGGGGCTCATCCCCACCCATCCGAGCATCAGCCTCAATCAGGACCCTAACAGCCTCGGAGCGCATCTGAAGAGCAGAGCAGAATGCACAATAGCCCCGCGCGGCGGTGTCGGCGGGGCAGGAGATGATGCTCTGGAAGAGCCGGAGCGGGTGCCGCATACCGCGGACCATATTGCCAAGCCTGACGTGTTGGGTCCAGCAGTTGCCGGCACCAGCGGCTGAGCTATTCTCCCTCTTATGCGCACAGTGTTCGCTGTACTCAGTCTCGTCGCTGTCGGACCGGCCGCTGCTGCGGACGTCTACCTGTTCGACCTGCTGCGCCGACCCGGCGACAAGCGCGCCTACAACGCGATGCTGAGGAGTGGTCCTTCAGTGCCGAAGTGGGTGACGGCCTAGAGCCGCACGTCGAACGGACCGTCCCAACCTTCCAGAGAAATCAAAGCGGACGGCGAAACCTACCTGCTCGCTGACGTGTGCAAGGTCCACGACTGCCTCGACCATAAACTTCAGGTGATATTCGCGCCGGGCGGGCGGCGCGCGTGGGGCCGGCTGTATGAGAACGGCCGCACCAGCTGGATAGGCAGCCCATCGCCGGCGCTCGGGAAGGCGGCCGATCGGATCGGATTCTGAGGCGGTCGCATATTCCACGTCGCCACGCCCCGATCGGCTCACCGGGCGGAGGGCCGGCTGTTCAGCCTCAGGCGCGCTCGGCCGTCTTCTGAACCAGCTCCAGGAGCCTGCGTCGATCCTCAGGATCACGGACCAGGTTGAAAGCGGCCAGCAACTCCGCGCACTCAGCGTCGCTGGCGACCGGGGCCACCGGAATGGCCGCGGCGGAAGCTCCCGCATCGACGGCGTTCGGTGGCCTGTAGAACGCAGAGGGCGGCACCTGCACCGCTTCCGCGATACGACTCAGGAGCCGTTCCGTCCTCTGTTGCCGAAGCGTCGGGACCCCGCAGTCCTCCTCATGGTGAAGGGCGCTGGGGGGCGGCGTCTTGCTGCTCATAGGCCTCCGTCTCGGCGTCCCGCACGCGCCGTGTACACTGTTATACCGTTTCAAATTCTATTTGAATGCGTGTGAAGCGCAACGGTTGTGCTAGCGCAAAGCTTGCCCTTTGTGGTTGTGTCGTGCGACAGGTCACATGGGTGTGAGCGAACAGCGAGAGCAGGTACGGCGTGCCGAAGCCCCGATCCCTTGGCGGTCAGACGTGTCCGAAGGCATTTCAGTCGGCGCTCGATGAACTCGACGTCATCGGCCAGTGGGAGTGGGACGCGGCGACGGACTGCGCGCGCTCGGACGCCTTCGTGGCGCTGCTCTTCGATGTCGACCCGCAGCAGGCGGAGGCGGGCGTTCCACTGACCCAATACGTCGAAGCCATACACCCCGAGGATCGGGTGCGGGTTCTCGATCTGATCCGGCGCAGCGCCAGCGAAGGTAGCACCTTCCTGACCGAGTACAGGGTCATCTCGGTCGACCACCAGACCCGCTGGGTTCTGGCGCGAGGCCGCTTCACCGCTGATCATCAGGGGCGACCGGTCGGCGGTGGCGGCATCCTCGTGGACATCACCTCACTGCGGATGAGCGAGGGCACTTTCGCGGAGGGCACGCGCCGCCCCGATGAAACCGCGCTCGACCGGGCCGCCGATCACGCCATCGCCGCACAGGAGGCGATTGTGGAGTTGCGAGATCCGGCTCTGAAAGCGCTGGCCGACGCGCTCTTGATATCGCTGGGCCGGAAGCTTGCGCAGCAAGAGGTGCAGGACCGGCGCCGGAAGATGAACTGATCGAGGGCGCTCTTGCCCCCTCACGACGCGGAAGCGCGCCCGACGTCACCAGCGTGTGAGCCGCGACGCGAGGCCGCTCATCGGCAGGATGGCCGGCGGCTACCACGCCATCTCCACTGACGGGTGAGCCGACGATCGATAGACTCGCGGCCGATGTACCGAATCTCGCCTGCAAGCCTCTGCCGGCTCCGCACGCTCGCTCAGACCGACGCCGCTTCTATCAGGTGAGCGGTTACCTGCGTGGCCTGTAGGCGGTCGGCTTGGTCGTCGCCACCGGGTCGACTAATCTCGAGAACGTCGAGTACAGCGTCACCGATACCAGTCGAGCCGAGTTCGAGGGGCGGCCCGGTCTATCCTCGTCCAGCTTGTACGGCCTCATGGATTTTCGCGCGACCGGTCCCCGGATCCGAAGCGCGTCCAGAAGGGTGGGCTTGCGAGGAACGCGACGACCGTGTCGAGCTGCCGGAGCCGGTCCTGATTGTCCGCTCAGGATCGCAATCGGATGTCGCGCTTTCGTCTCGAAGCGGATGTGCTGCCTTCCGGTTCGATCCTGCTGATTGGACCGATGCGCGCTGGTTCCCCGCGGACAGAAGGGGAAGCGGTCCGATAGGTGTTGCTTCGACCAAACACTGGCGCATCATCTCATGCGGGAGGTGCCCCTATGGAATGCCTAGACCCTCAATCCAGAAGGCGACCGGTCATAAGGCGAGTAGGGCATCGTGACGCGTTATTCATTGTCCCGGATGCAGTCAGCGCAATAAGATCAAGCATCGTGAGGAAACTGCTCGCAAATAGGCGATGTGATACTCTCATAAAATGGGGGACTTCAAGATAGCGTCATGGCTTCGGATCTTCCTTTGTCCGCGTTCCGCATCTTCGAGGCAGCGGCGCGACGTCGCTCTTTCAAGGAGGCTGCCGGCGAGCTGAACCTCTCGGCCAGCGCTGTCAGCCACGCCATGAGCAAGCTCGAGGAGTCGCTCGGCGTGCCTCTCTTCGAGCGCGTCGGGCAGGGTATCGCGCCAACGACAGCGGGAGAGGCGCTCCTCGATCACGTCAGCCGGGCTTTCGCCGAGCTGCACCGCGGGCTCGACATGATCTCGACCCGCGGCTCGCAATTGCTGCGCCTGCATTGCGCCCCGAGCTTTGCCGCACAGTGGCTGACGCCCCGGCTGTCGGGTTTTCTGCGCGACCATCCTGGGATGGAGGTGCGACTGGCCGCAGGCATGGACTACGCGCGCTTCACCAACGACGAGTTCGATGCCGATATCGTCTACGGCCCCCCGCGCGGCGAGGGCTTGCTGCGCATGCCTCTCGGCGTTGAAACGGTGACGCCGCTCTGCGACCCGTCGCGAGCAGAGCAGATCAAGAAGCCGTCCGATCTGTTCCGGCATCCCTTGATCCAGAGCGACACGAAGCTGGTGCGCTGGCCGCACTGGTTCGACAAGAACGGCCTGACGGCGCCGGCATCCGCAGCCCTGCGCTTCGACCGCAGCTTCCTGGCATTGACCGGAGCGGCCGACGGCCTCGGCGTCGCCCTGGAGTCGACACGTCTCGCGGAACGGGAAATGACGATCGGACGCCTTGTGGCACCGCTTGCAGGTCGTTCAGTGGATATCCACTACACCGGTCACCATCTCGTCTTTCCGCCATCATCGCGACGGCGCGAACCTCTGAGGATCTTCGCACGCTGGCTCGCTAGAGAACTGTCTGTATCGCCGAGCTCGGAGCTGGAATAGCGTTTAATGAATTTCATTCATGTTTGAATGCAATCTTCGCGTTTGTTCATTGCCTCTCGGGCAGCCATAAGGGCGTCAACGATAGGACGCGAGGAAACGGCTCGGACGTCGACGCCCGTCAGAGCGCGGCCGAAGAGGGTGAGCTGGCTTCATGCCAAGCTTTCTCCGCCTCCCATCGCAGAAGAAGCCGGGTTCGGCCGGTTTGCAGGGAGGGTCTACATGCTTCTCGAGAACAAGGTCTGCGTGATCACCGGGGCGGCCTCCGCCCGCGGCATCGGCAAGGCCACCGCCCGGCTCTTCGCGAAGCAGGGCGCCCGCGTCGTCATCCTCGACCTCGACGCCGGCCAGGCCGAGGCGGCCGCCCGCGACCTCGGTGACGGCCATCTCGGCCTCGCCTGCAACGTCACCGACCGGGGCGCATGCCAAGCTGCCGCCGATGAGACGATCGCCCGCCTCGGCTCGATCGACGTGCTGATCAACAACGCCGGCATCACCCAGCCGCTCAAGCTGATGGATGTGGGACCGGAGAACTACGACGCGGTCACCGACGTCAACCTGCGCGGCACGCTCTACATGAGCCAGGCCGTGGTCCCGCAGATGCGGAAGCAGAAATCCGGCTCGATCATCTGCATGTCGTCGGTCTCGGCCCAGCGCGGCGGCGGCATCTTCGGCGGTCCGCACTATTCCGCGGCGAAGGCCGGTGTCCTCGGCCTGCAGAAGGCCATGGCCCGCGAACTGGGCGCTGACAGCATCCGAGTCAATTCCGTCACTCCCGGTCTGATCCAGACCGACATCACCGGCGACAAGCTCACCCCCGAGCTCAAGGTCGAGATCGCCAAGGGCATCCCGCTCGGCCGCCTCGGCGTCGCCGACGACGTCGCCAATGCCTGCCTGTTCCTGGCCTCCGACCTGTCCGCGTACATCACCGGCGCGGTGATCGACGTGAACGGCGGCATGCTGATCCACTGAGAGGGAGGACCTCATGTCAACCGAACGGCCCCACGAGGGTTCGAACATCTCGCTGGCCGACCGGGCCTACAATATCCGCCGCCACGCCCTGTTGATGGGCGAGGTCCAGGGCCAGGGCTACATCGCCCAGGCGCTCGGCATCTCCGATGTGCTGGCGGTGAGCTACTTCCACGCGATGACCTACCGTCCGGAGGATCCGGAATGGGAGGGCCGCGACCGCTTCTGCCTCTCCATCGGCCACTACGCCATCGCCCTCTACGCGGCGCTGATCGAGGCCGGGATCATCCCGGAGGACGAGCTGACGAGCTACGGCGGCGACGACAGCCGCCTGCCGATGTCCGGCATGGCCGCCTACACGCCCGGCATGGAGATCACCGGCGGGTCGCTCGGCCACGGGCTCGGGATCGCGGTCGGCATGGCGCTGGGCCTGAAGCGCAAGAACGCGAAGAGCTTCGTCTACAACCTGTTCTCCGACGGCGAGCTCGACGAGGGCTCGACCTGGGAGGCCGCCATGTCGGCCGGGTCGTTCAAGCTCGACAACCTGATCGGCATCGTCGACGTGAACGGCATGCAGGCGGACGGCCCCTCGCACGGGGTTCTCAACTTCGAGCCGCTGGCGCCGAAGTTCGAGGCGTTCAACTGGTTCGTTCAGCGGGTCGACGGCAACGACCTCGACGCGCTCGTGAAGGCCTTCGATGCCGCCCGGCACCATCCGGGTCCCGAACCCCGGGTAATCATCTGCGACACGAAGATGGCCAAGGGCGTGCCGTTCCTCGAGGAGCGCGAGCGCAACCATTTCCTGCGGGTCGAGCCGGCCGAGTGGACGCAGGCGCTGGAGATCCTGGACGAGGGGAGGGTGAAGTGAGACGCTCGAAATATGAGAGGCCCGCGCCGCGCGTCGGCGGCGGCGCCAAGACCTCGGCGATGATCGCCTCGCTGGCCGCCCCTGGGCAGCGCACGAAGCCCGTCCCGTTCGGCCACGCCCTCGTGGAGCTCGCCAAGACCCGGCCCGACATCGTCGGCCTCTCGGCGGATCTGGCCAAGTACACGGACCTGCACATCTTCGCGCAGGCCCACCCTGACCGGTTCTATCAGATGGGGATGGCCGAGCAGCTCCTGATGAGCGCGGCCGCCGGCCTCGCCCGCGAGGGGTTCGTCTCGGTTGCCACCACCTACGCGGTGTTCGCGGCGCGGCGCGCCTACGATTTCATCTGCCTCGCGATCGCGGAGGAGAACCTCAACGTCAAGATCGCCTGCGCGCTGCCCGGCCTGACCACCGGCTACGGGCCCAGCCATCAGGCGACCGAGGATGTCGCGATCTTCCGCGGCATGCCGAACATGACGATCCTCGACCCGTGCGACGCGCACGAGATCGAGCAGATGGTCCCGGCGATGGTCGCCCACCAGGGCCCGGTCTACCTGCGGCTGCTGCGCGGCAACGTCCCGCTGGTGCTCGACGAGTACGGCTACCAGTTCGAGTGGGGCAAGGCCAAGACGATCCGCGATGGCCGCGACGTGCTGGTGATCTCGTCGGGCCTGATGACGATGCGCGCCCTGGAGGTGGCCGAGGCCCTGTGCGAGGATCGGGTCGACGTGGCGGTGCTGCACGTGCCGACGATCAAGCCGCTCGACGCGGCGACGATCCTGGCCGAGGCCCGTCGCGGTGGGCGCCTCGTGGTCGTTGCCGAGAACCACTCGGTGGTCGGCGGCCTCGGCGAGGCGGTGGCGGGATTGTTGATGCGCGACGGTACCCTGCCGGAGCGCGGCTTCCGTCAAGTCGGCCTGCCGGACGAGTTCCTCGACGCCGGAGCGCTACCGACCCTTCACGACCGCTACGGCATCTCGACCGAGGCGATGGTTCGAAGCATCCGCGGTTGGCTGTAGGCGCAGCCGTCGCTCGCGACAACAAGCGACTACTCGCACCCATAACTGCGCTGAATTGAGATGATCGCGGATCTCCGCGTCCGCGATCATGCTGTGCCTTAGAAAAACTTCTCTATTCATTCGGTCGCATCGCGCGCTCCGAGCGATGATGCGCGCCTGAAAACAATTAACGAATTCAATATTCGATCAAAACAATAAAAACGCTCAGCAAAAGGGCGACCTGCACGCATGGGCAGAGGCCGGCGATCTCAAAGACCGTAGCAGGCGGGATCGCGCCACCGAGCATCATCAGGGAGTGAAATCGTGAGCACATTCAACATAAGCCGTCGGACACTTCTTGCCGGCGCCGCGGCTGTTCCGATCTTCGGCATCATCACGCGCCGGGGCGAGGCCGCCGAATTCGGCTACAAGCTCGCCACCGGCCAGGACCCGACCCATCCGGTCAACGTCCGGGCGCAGGAAGCGTCCGACCGGATCCGCGAGGCGACGAGCGGGCGCGTCGACATCAAGTTGTTCCCGGCCAATCAACTCGGCTCGGACACCGACCTGCTGTCGCAGGTGCGGAACGGCTCGGTCGAGTTCTTCAACCTCTCACACTCGATCCTGTCGACCTTCGTGCCGGCGTCCAGCCTGCCCAACACCGGCTTCGCCTTCAAGGATTACGATGCCGTCTGGAAGGCCATGGACGGGGCGCTCGGCGACTATGTCCGCGCCGAGATCGCCAAGACGCCGATCACGACCATCTGCAAGAGCTGGGACAACGGCTTCCGTCAGATCACCTCCTCGACCCGTGAGATCAGGACGCCCGAGGATCTGAAGGGCTTCAAGATTCGCGTGCCCCAAGCACCGATGCTGACCTCGCTCTTCAAGGCCCTCGACGCCGGGGCCGCGCCCATCAATTTCAACGAGCTGTACTCGGCGCTCCAAACCAAGGTCGTGGAAGGCGAAGAGAACCCGCTGCCGATCATCGCCACGACGCGCCTCTACGAGGTGCAGAAGTCCTGCAGCCTGACCGGCCACGTCTGGGACGGCTACTGGATCCTCGGAAACAAGCGCGCTTGGCAGAAGCTGCCCGAGGACCTGCGCGCGATCGTGACCAGGGAGTTCGACCGCTCGGGTCAGGATCAGCGTGCGGACGTGGTCAGGCTCAGCGACTCTCTGCGCACGACCCTGTCAGAGAAAGGGATCAGGTTCATCGATGTCGACCGCGAGCCTTTCCGTGCCGCTCTCGCCAAGACGAGTTTCTACAAGGACTGGAAGGCGAAGTTCGGTGAAGTCGGCTGGAGCCACCTCGAAGCCGTATCCGGCAAGCTCGGTTGAGGGGGTGGGGTGTCATGCACGTCGGTATCGCCGCCGCCGCCTCTGTCGAGGCAACGCCCAGTCACGGCCTGCACGGGCCCCCGCTGAGCGGTCACCCATGGCTCGGGATCGCCGATCGGTTCCTCGGTCATCTCGTCGAGATCCCGGCCGCCCTGCTGGTGCTGGCCGAGATCGGGGTGCTGCTCGCCGGCGTCGTGAGCCGCTACGTCTTCCATGAGCCGCTCGTCTGGTCGGACGAACTCGCCGGCATCCTGTTCCTGTGGCTCGCCATGCTGGGCGCCGTGGTCGCCTTCCGCCGCGCCGAGCACATGCGCATGACGGCGATCGTCGCGATGACCGGACCCCGCACCCGCGCCTTTCTGGAAACAGTCGCGCTGGTGGCCGGCCTGATCTTCGTGAGCCTCGTCCTGCACCCGGCCTACGAGTTCGCGGCCGAGGAAATCTACGTCCAGACGCCGGCCCTCGATCTCAACAATGCGTGGCGCGCCGCTGCCTTGCCGATCGGCCTCGGCCTGATGCTGCTGGTCGCCGTCATCCGCCTCTTCGAAACGGCCGATTGGCGGATGACGGCCGGCGCGCTGGCGCTCGGCGTTGCGGTCGCGGGTGGGCTCGTCGCCCTCCAGCCTTGGCTGGCGGGGCTGGGCAACCTCAACCTGCTGCTGTTCTTCGTCGTCGGCGTCGGCGCGCTGGTCTTCTCCGGCGTGCCGATCGCCTTCGCGTTCGGCCTGTCGACCTTCGCCTACATCACGCTGACCACC